>NZ_JAAUWS010000012.1:0-75904 GCF_014694465.1 Vibrio sp. S11_S32
CTTTTGCAAGAGATGTCGATGATTCGCCATCAAGGCAACGCTGAGCAATGTACAGCTTTAATTCTCTGATGTACTTAGACATAAAATAACCCCCAATGTTGGTGTCCAACTATTGGGGGTCAGTTCATAACGCAAGCCATTTTACTATGTAAATTAGGATATTTTGAGTATTAAACGATTAGCCTGGATGGCCATCGGCTCTTGCTTTACACAGCATAGGGCCAAATTTAAAGGTAAATAGTACAAAAGCGTAAATCCATAATGCGGCAGAGATATTAATCAGTTGCATCATATGCTCAGGCCAAAATGCCACGCCGATACCACGAGTCAATCCTGCGATGACCACCGCTAAAAAAGCATGCCACATGCCAGGGCCTTCATAAATTTTACGCCCTGTGTGACCCATAGTAACGCGCGCGATCATCGCTAAAATTAAACCAGCAATACCGCCAATCGCAAGTACGTGGATCATGTTGTGTGAAACAAAATAACCATTGCTGATCACGCCAACTAAAGCCAAACCTTTCAATAATAAACCAACTGGAATACACGCATACGAAGCATGTAGAGACCAAACAAGCGGCTCTTTTAATGTAGTCCAAGGTTTCCAACGTAGGAAACGAACCAGTTGCATCACGGCTGCAAAAATCATTAAGGCAGGGCTGGCAACTTCGGCAACGCTTGGGAAGAAGCTTAAAACAAACAAGCACACTAGCGGTGTATTGGCTCCGGCTTCTAACCACAATATTGGGTTTGGTTTGTCAAACTCCATACGGCGAGCGGTGAAGAATGGGATCACGCGGCCCCCCATGATAGAAATCAGCAACACAAACCACCAAATCATGGCTTCCCATACAGCAGTGGCAGAGAAAGGTGCGCTGCCATCAATGGTGGCGTAAGCGGCAAAGTTGGCCACAATGGCTAGTACAAAGAAAGCTAAGAAGATCAGGTTACGATAACCTTTCGCTTTTATGACTCTAAATGAGATTTCATAAGCCACCACCGCCAGAAATATGGCTTCAATCACCGAGATAACCCAAAGCGGTGTGGTGGTCCAAAATAAAACGCGAGGCAACAACCATAATAAAACCACAGCGGCTAATGCTTTATCTTTGGTGCCATTCACCCCAGTCCAGTTTTGTACTGCGGTTAATAAGAAGCCAGCTACAATCGCCATCGCAAAGCCAAAGATCATTTCATGTACATGCCACCAAAGCGCAGGAACATGTAACTGCTCTGGTTGGCCATGCTGGAAGGCATACACCCAAATTGCGATAGCCAGCGGGGCATAAATACCGCCAAGTAAAAAGAAAGGGCGAAAGCCGAGACGCAATAGCGGGGTAATTTTGTCTTCGATACTTTTGTCGGTTATGTTCATCATTAAAGATGGCTCCTAAAAATTGGGTGTTACTTAAAATAGAGGTGACTTGAGTGATTAACGTCGCGGTATTTTTGTTACTTTGAATGTCTAGATTCACAGTCAATATGCGATCTTTTGATACCGCGATACCGTAATTAGATACAAAGCATAAATCATGCCAGTTTTTATATTGTTGATTTAATTGTGTATTTATCATTATGAAAATCTTGTGATGTAAAATAAACATCGCGAGGTTATACTGACTTTTATTATAGTGAACAATAAAATTTTTTGAGATCAATTTTCTTATTTATTATTAACTTATTGGTAGCAATTATGGTAAAAAACACATCAAAGCATTCGGTAGAGCGCGTTTTATTGCAAATAGCGCTAAATTTAAATGCCCGTACCCCGACTTCGCAACATTATCAAAAATTGATCGATGCGTTGCAGCAAGTTTTACCTTGCGATGCCAGTGCATTATTCATTTTAGATCATCAGCAGCATCTTGTGCCGGTGGCAATGTATGGATTATCGAATGAAGTATTAGGCCGTACTTTTTTACCAGAACTCCACCCTCGTTTAAAAACCATATTAGCCAGTCGTAAACCGGTGCGTTTCGCGGCCAATTCCGATCTGCCCGATCCATTCGATGGTTTATTAAGTGATGATCCTCACCATAAAATAGATGTGCATGCCTGTATGGGGTGCAGCTTATATGTGGAAGATACCTTAGTTGGCGCGTTGACTTTAGATGCGCAAGCCATCGGAGCGTTTAAGTCGGTGGATGATTTCACGGTAGAAACTTTTGCTACTCTGGCGGCTGGGATTGTGCGCAATATCAGTTTGTTTGAAGCCTTAAATAAAGCCAATCACCAGCAACAATCAATTAATAAAGTGTTAATTGATGAGGCGCGCAATCGTGGCGGTAAATTGGTGGGGATCAGCCCGCAGATCAAAAAGCTGTTAGCCAATATTAAGATGGTGGCTAAATCGAATTATGCGGTGTTGATCAGCGGCGAGACCGGTACAGGTAAAGAGCTGGTAGCGCATAGAGTGCATGCCCAGAGTTTGCGATACGATAAACCTATGGTGTATGTAAACTGCGCCGCATTGCCAGAATCTATTGCAGAGAGTGAACTGTTTGGCCATGTAAAAGGGGCGTTTACCGGCGCAAATTCTCACCGTGCGGGTAAGTTTGAACTGGCCGATGGTGGCACTATATTTTTAGATGAAATAGGCGAGTTGCCATTACTGCTACAAGCTAAATTATTACGGGTTATTCAGCAAGGCGAAGTGCAGCGGGTGGGGGCGGATAAAAACAATTTAATCGATGTACGCATCATTGCTGCCACTAACCGAGATCTGAATAAAGAAGTGAGTGAAGGGCGTTTTCGTTCCGATCTCTTCCATCGCTTAAACGTTTTCCCGATACAGGTTGCGCCATTGCGTGATCGAGAAGGGGATATTCCAGTGCTCATTGGTCATGTTCTCGATACTATTCGCACTCAATTTCAGCTTAAAACCTTACATATCCACCCGCAAGCTCTACAACAATTAGAGCGTCAATCTTGGCTAGGTAATGTGCGCGAGCTGGAACATACCCTTATGCGCGCAGGGTTAAGAGCGATGCAAGAGCAGGGAAATCAAATTGAACTACATCATTTCACCAGCGATTTAATATTAGAGTCTAATGCTGTTAAAGCAAGCCAAGCTGAAAATAGTCAAGCTTCGGCGTTATTACCGCTAGAATCCACCCCAATGCGCAGCGCCGTTGAAGCCTATCAGAAACAACTTATTGAACACGCACTGCAACAAAGTGGTGGGGTGTGGGCTAAAGCGGCGGAATTTTTACAAATGGATCGCGGCAACTTATATAAAATGGGTAAAAAATTAGGCTTGTAAATATGAGTAAGCATGAGATTTTTATGTTAAATAGACCGATTTTACGAGTAATAACCAGGCTGATACAAAAACAAGGCATATATACCCGTCTTACTTGAAGCTGCAGCTTTGTTGGCTGCGCTAACTCACCCCCAATCACTTAGGCAAGCTAAGCTCATGGAGCTTCGTTTACTTGCCGCCTCACTACAACTTCAATTACTTTGGGTATAAATAATGAGGGGATAATTTTTGTTGTAAATATAACATCAATGCGATGTTGTATTTACAACGCCTATCATGGTTAATGACTTGTTAAATCGTCATAAATCAATAAATTAAAAGTTGGCATGCATCCTGCTGTACGGTAGTGAATCTATAAAATGGTCTTAGTGTTTAAGGCCACATAATAAATTAATTACTGGAGCTTCAAACTATGTTCTGTATTCAATGTGAACAAACTATCCGTACCCCTGTATCAAGCGGCTGTTCTTATTCTCAAGGTATGTGTGGTAAAACAAGCGATGTTTCTGATCTGCAAGACATCCTAGTATACGTACTACAAGGTGTGTCTTTCTGGGCTGAGCTTGGTCGTGAATATGGCATCATCGATTCTGAAATTGATGAGTGGGCACCAAAAGCATTCTTCTCTACTTTAACCAACGTTAACTTCGATGAAGACCGCATCATTGAGTTTTCAAACACAGCTTACCAATTCAAAGTTCGCTTAGAAGAAAAAGTACGCGCTGCCGCTCTATTAGCAGACAAAGCGTTACCAGAACTTTCTCCAGCAGCAATTTTCGAGCTTCCAACTGACCGTGAATCTCTACTTAAATTTGCACCATTAGCTGCCGTTAACCGTGGCCATGAAAGTGTTGATCCTGATGTTATGGGCCTACGTCTTCTTTGTCTTTACGGCTTAAAAGGCGCGGCAGCCTACATGGAACATGCTCGCATTCTTTCTCAAACAAGCGTTGAGATCTTCACTGAATACCATCAGATCATGGCATGGTTAGGTACTGAGCCACAAGATCTTCAAGCCTTGCTAGATTGCTCTATGCAAATCGGCATGATGAACTACAAAATCATGGAAACCCTTGACCGTGGTGAGACCCTAACTTTCGGTCACCCAGCACCCACTCAAGTTAACGTCAAAACCAAAAGCGGCAAATGTATTCTGGTTTCTGGTCACGATTTACATGATCTTGAGAAAATCTTGCAACAAACTGAAGGCAAAGGCATTAACGTTTACACTAACGGTGAAATGCTTCCTGCACACGGCTACCCAGAGCTTAACAAGTACCCACATCTAGCGGGTAACTACGGTAGTGCTTGGCAGAACCAACAAAAAGAATTCGCTAACTTCCCTGGCGCAATCGTAATGACATCAAACTGCTTGCTTAACCCAGAAGTAGGTCTATACGCTGATCGTCTATTTACTCGTAGCATCGTAGGTTGGCCTGGTGTTGCTCATCTTGAAGGTGACGACTTTAGCGCAGTGATTGATTGTGCATTAGCGCAAGACGGTTTCCAACATGATGAAATCGAACAAATGATCACAGTTGGATTCGGTCGTAACGCATTGATGGAAGCCGCGCCTGCTGTTATCGATCAAATCAAACAGGGTAACATCAGCCACTTCTTCCTAGTTGGCGGTTGTGACGGTGACAAAGTTGAGCGTAACTACTTCAACGAATTCACAAAACAAACGCCAGATGACAGCGTTATCTTGACGCTTGCGTGTGGTAAATTCCGCTTCAACAAAGAGCAACATGGTGAAATCAACGGCATTCCTCGTCTATTAGATGTTGGCCAATGTAACGATTCTTACTCTGCTATTCAGCTTGCACTTGCTCTTGCAAACGAGTTTGATTGTGGCGTGAACGATCTACCGCTAACACTGGTTCTTTCTTGGTTCGAGCAAAAAGCGATTGTGGTTCTGCTTACTCTTCTTGCATTAGGCATTAAAGGTATTTACACCGGTCCAACCAAACCTGCGTTCTTAACTGACAACCTAATGGCCGTTATTCAAGAGAAATTCGACTTACGAATGATCTCAACGGTTGAAGAAGATATGAAGACTATCCTAGGTGAAAAAGTCGCTTAATAATATCCGTCTTTAAATTTGTAGCTCGTTTCTTGATATAAAGGAACGAGCTATGTATTTTAAATAATGATGTATATTTCGCTAAAAATAGAGCAACGAGAGAAGAATATGACGCAATTCCAATGGCCTTCGAATGGTCCTGCAACTTTAGTATGTAAACGTAAATGGGCAGAGACTTCAAACAGCGTGAGTTTTACGTTAGCACCTGAATCTATTAATGATCAGGACATCGCATTCAACTTTATCCCTGGCCAATTTATTACTTTAGGGATCGAAATCGACGGTAAAATGGAATATCGCGCTTATTCATTAAGCTCAATGCCAAATCAAACCGAATTACAATTAACCATCAAGCGTGTAGCGGGTGGTAAAGTTTCAAACTATATCGTTGATAGCCTACAAGAAGGGCAAGCGGTATCGGTATTAAAACCTGCAGGTGAGTTTCACATTGAGCGCCGATCTCAAGATCAAGCGCACGGCAATCGCATTGTATTATTAAGCGCCGGTTGTGGTATTACGCCAGTTATGTCTATGGCAAAAACGCTATTGGCTAATAAAGATGACAGCACCGATATTCATTTTATCCATGCTGCCACTCAAATCGATCAAATCATCTATCATCAAGAATTATTAGCTATGGCTGAGCAACATGCGCGTTTTCATGTCAGCATCATGCTTGAATATGCCAAGGGCAGTGATTACTTAGAAGGGCGCTTAACTCAAGCCGCGCTAGCTAACTATTGTGCCGATATTGCTGAGCGCACCACTTTCTTATGTGGCCCTGTTGGTTTTATGGGCGCAATGCAAGAAAACCTACAAGCGTTAGGCATGGACATGGATAACTTCTATCAAGAAAGTTTTACCCCAGCGGAGTCAACTCAACCAGATGTTGAACTCAATAATGCTGATAAAGTTGAAGCATTAGCCAATGCCACTATATTTGTGCCAACGTTTGGCGCTCAAGTAGAAGCCAAGATCGGCAGTGCATTAATCGATGCATTAGAAGCGGCAAAAGTACCGGTAATTGCCGCGTGTCGTAGTGGTATTTGTGGCTCTTGTAAGTGCAAAGTGACCAAAGGCGAATTTACTCGCACCAGTACCGAAACGCTTACCGTAGATGAAATCGAGCAAGGTTTCGTATTGGCGTGTTCTTGCCAAGTCCATTCTGATCTAGAAGTTGCGCTTAACTAATACTGATTCCATTTAATATTTGATTAATTTGAATACGCCGAAAAGACGCTGACCCTTCCTTGGTCGCTTGAGAAAAGGCCATCCATGTCCTTTGATACTTTTCTCTGTATTCAATTTTGAACGGACATTAAATTTATGGAATGGGTATCCATTAGATAAGCGGTTTTAAAATATAAAAATGGGAACCACTGGTTATAAAGTGGTACCCATTTTTGTGTCTGAAATTTGAGTTGGATTTTTCAGATAGCGAATAAACGATTATTTTTTCGCTGGGGTGTAACCATAATCGGTGATGATTTTTTGCCCATCGTTAGACGTTATAAAGCCTAAGAAAGACTCGATAGACGGATCTTTATGATCTTTCTTTTGTACCACTAAAAATGGTCGGCTGAGTTTGTAGTCACCGTTGGCAATATTGGCAGAAGTTGGATCGACACCGTTAAAATCCACTGCTTTAATTGATTTATCCAGTGAACCCATCGAAACGAAACCAATCGCTTGAGGGTTATTGTTGATTAATGTCTTCATCATACCATTGCTGTTGACCACTAAAATTTTTGGACTGATGTTCGATACCAGTTGGTTATTGACTACTCTGGTCAAGCCTAACAAGCTTTCAAAACTGTAACGTGAACCTGAAGAGGCTTCGCGAGTGACAACCGCAATACCTTTATCTTCGCCGCCAACTTGTTTCCAGTTAGTGATCTCACCTTGATAGATTTTAGCTAATTGCTCACGAGTTAAATTACTGACTGGATTGGCAATATTGGTAGCAATGGCCAGTCCATCATGAGCAATGGTGGTGATGGTCAGATCTTTTCTTAACTCGGCTTCGGTTAAATAACGTGAACTCATCCCTAAGTCGGCCACGCCCTTAGTGGCAAGAATGATACCGGCTGTCGAATCTACCCCTTGAACCGCAATATAAGATTCTGGGTGGGTTTTGTTGTAGCTTTCTGCCAGCACATCCATCACTCGAGTGACAGAGCTTGAGCCTGATACCACAATATCTTTGGCGTAAGCGTTTGAAATAAAAATAAGTGAGGATAACAATCCGGTTAGTAACACTCGTAACATGTAGGTCTCCAAAGGTGATGAGTTACTTAGGTATAATTTTCAATAATTATATGTTTGTTATATGACAGTTATGTGAATCGGAGTGCGATCCTTACCAGAGGAGAGGTGTTTATGTTTGTCAGTCTATGCGTTAGATAACAAAACCAAAGAAGTGATTGGGGCTATACTAAATCAAGTTCATTATTTATGGATTGGGAGGTTTTATGCCAACTGAAATTGAAATTCAAAGAATAAAGCGTAGGGCAGAGCAACTCTGTCATTGGCGCAATGAGAATGTATCGGCAGAACTTGGTAAGGCTTGCTTTGATATTCAAGCGCAACAATTCGTTTTCTATAAAACGGCATTTGCGGTTGATTCTATCCATTGCCAACGAGATATTGAAGTAGCGAAGCTGCATTATGAGCCAACAGGCAAACAGTGGCACTTATTTATTCGTAGCAATGATAATGACATTAACCGTGACGTGGAATGGCAAGCGCATATTACTCACCCAATGCATGTGGATGCTTTATCTTTATTGAGTGTGATTGAAAGAGATCAAGACGAATATATTTGGGGCTAGAGCGGCGATTATCAGGCACCTCTATTTTTTGTACCCGTAGTTAGCCTCTTTCAAGTGAGAAAAGGCTATCCATGGTCTTTGACACTTTTCTCTGTACTCAATTTTGAACGATCATTAAATTTATGCAATGGGTATAACAGTGATGTGATTACCCATAAGCCCATAAAACCAATAAACCATAAACCAATAAAAAAGCACCTCCGTAAGCGAAGATGCTTTATGTGTCATAAATACAGACGTTATATGTGCCGTTAAGCGTTGTTTATTTACTTACTTTTTTTCATCAATGCTTGCTACATCGGTGGTAACGTCTGAAGAGTCCTGCAACGGGGCAAAAGTTTGCGTCGGTTTGGCGGTAATGTTACGCGTATCGGTGCTGACATTCAGCAGCGTTACCTCAATGACATCACCCAACTTAAACTCAACATTTTTATCGATTTCGATCGTGCCCAATTCACGCGAGCCTACAATGCGTTCTTTGTTATCAATAATTTGTGAGCAAGGAATAAAGACCGCTGCGCCATTAGCCAATAGTCGAGCTCGCATACCGGCGCGATTAACATCAAAGATCTCGGCTGCAAATTTAGTGCCATTTTTAGGCTCATTAATCAAAGTGCGCGCGTACAACCAATCACCGACATTACGTTCGGCCATGCCATGATAGCGACGACATAATGATAACTCTTCGCCAATGGTTTCATCGGGCACTTGGACCGGTGCTTTATCAAGAATTAACGCTTTTAACATACGGTGGTTGATCATATCGCCGTATTTACGGATTGGTGAAGTCCAAGTGGCGTAGATATCCAGCCCCATCGCGTAATGCTCGGCTGGCATGTGATTAATCTCACTGTAAGCCTGACACTTACGAATGCGGTTATCTAAGTAAGAAGTGTCTTGCTTGCCTAACCAACGGCGTAAGGCGCTAAAGCCTTCTAAAGTCACGATAGATTCAGCAGTAAAACCTTGCTCACCTTCAGGATCAACTAACTCAATAATATCTTTTAGCTTATCTTCTTTAAAGCCAGCGTGAGTATTAAAGATACCGGATTGGAATTTTTGCTTCAGCGCACTGCCGGCACAAATATTGGCGGTGATCATGGCTTCTTCTACCAACTTATTGGCGGTGCGACGTAAATCGGCGTGGATCGCGACCACATCGTTGTCTGGGCTTAATTCAAAGCGGTAATCTGGGCGATCTGGGAATACCACCGCATTGTTTAAACGCCAAGTAGCGCGAGCTTGAGCTAATTGATGCAATGTTGCCACAACCGGAGCGATATTGTCTTGTGGTTGCCAAGCGTTATCTTTATTTTCAAGCCAATCCGAAACATTATCATAAGCAAGACGGGCATGAGATTTCATATTTGCAGCAAAGAAATGAATATCATCGCCGATCACGCCATCTTTAGAGACCGTCACCGAACAACATAAAGCAGGGCGCAGTTCATCTTGTTTGAGTGAACATAAGTCATCGGCGAGATCGCGCGGCAGCATTGGAATATTGCGACCAGGTAAATAGATAGTGAAGCCACGTTTACGCGCCACTTTATCCATCTCTGAATCTGGAATGATATACGCGGTTGGATCGGCAATGGCGATGGTCAGTTTAAAATCGCCTTCAGGCGTGGTCTCTGCGTATAGTGCATCATCCATATCTTTGGTCGATTCACCATCAATAGTGACAAACGGTGTTGCCGTCATATCAATGCGTTCTAATGCCTCATCATCCATCAACTGCCATTGTTGGCCTTCTTCCAAACCCGCAGGCTCGCAGTTGGGTAAATCATTTTGCGCTAATGTCACCCACCAAGGGGCAATTTTATCGTCGGCATCAGTGATCTTGGCAGAAATTTCAACTAAGAATTGCTCATGGGAAGTGTCTGAATTGAGAGGATGCTCAATCAGATGCGCCACTACCCAGTCGCCTTCATTTAAGGTTTCTGGGTTTACGCCTTTACGTGCTTTGGCTTTAAGAGACAATTTACGCAGTTGCGGGTGATCGGGTAGCACATTCAAACGGCCTTTGAATTTCTTCACTCGGGCAATAAAACGGGTTAAAGACGGCTCAATAAGTTCGTCCGGTTCTGCGCTTTCTTTGTCGTTCTCACTGCGAATGATGGCCACGACTTTGTCGCCATGAATGCATTTTTTCATAAAAGCGGGTGGGATGAAGTAGCTCTTCTTGCTGTCTACTTCTAGAAAACCAAAGCTTTTATCGGTGGCTTTCACGGTGCCTTCTTTTTTAGGCAAAGTTTGTTTCATTTGTTGTTTGAGTTGAGCGAGGAGCGGATTATCAGAAAACATGGGCTTCTTTCTAAATTAGTGAGTCGAATTCTATGAGGCACACTATAATCATTGCATAAAGAGATTGCCACTTTATTAGCGGTTCAGTGGGTTAACCTCAAATATTGAGAAAGACGAGGGCTGTAATTGATAAGCAGCGCTCTCTATAATGTTAAATAATCAGGTATTGGTGAATAATTTTACATATTTTAGGCTAAATAGAACAAAATTGTGATGAAATTCAATTTTTCCTAGCTTTTTTTGTGTTTATAGGGCAGAATTCGCCTCCCTTAATGATGTCCCGAAACAGCTTAAGGCGTTTTCTACCTAATCCATGATTTTTATGGAACACGAAGTTAGGGTAGGTATGAGAGGTAGTAGAGCTTAATGGGACCGAAATTTTCCTTAAATAAGTAGGAACCCCATGTCAGAAAATCAAACTAAATTCGTCGATCTTGATCTTAACGAAAATCTTTTATCTGCACTAAATTCAATGGGCTTTGAAACCCCAACTCCAATTCAAGCCGCTTCTATTCCTTTTCTTCTAGAAGGTAAAGATGCGCTAGGTAAAGCACAAACCGGTACTGGTAAAACAGCTGCGTTCTCTTTACCCGTTCTAAATAAAATCGATCTTAAGCAACATAAACCACAAGCCATCGTTATGGCACCGACTCGCGAACTTGCTATTCAAGTTGCAGCAGAAATCAAAGTACTTGGCCAAAACATTAAAGGCTTGAAAGTAATTGAAATTTACGGTGGTGCATCAATCGTTGATCAAATGCGTGGCCTGAAAAATGGTTCTCACATTGTTGTTGGTACTCCTGGTCGTGTTAAAGACTTAATTAACCGTCGCTCTCTTCAATTAGACGAAGTAAAAACATTCGTACTTGATGAAGCCGATGAAATGCTAAAAATGGGTTTTGTTGATGATGTAACATGGATCATGGAACAAGCTCCAGAATCTGCGCAACGCGTATTGTTCTCAGCCACTATGCCTCCAATGGTTAAGACTATTGTAGACCGCTTCCTACGTAACCCTGCTCGCGTCGATGTTGCTGGTGAAAACCGCACAGTAGCGAAAGTAGAGCAACAATATTGGGTAGTAAAAGGCGTAGAAAAAGACGAAGCAATGAGCCGTCTGCTTGAAACTGAAGAAATCGATGCTTCAATCGTATTCGTTCGTACTCGTCAAGATACTGAGCGTCTGTCTGATTGGTTATCGGCTCGTGGCTTTAAATCTGCTGCGCTTCATGGTGATATTCCTCAAGCACAACGTGAACGTACGGTTGATAACATCAAACGTGGCGTGATCGATATTCTTGTTGCGACTGACGTGGTTGCTCGTGGTCTTGATGTTCCACGTATCACGCACGTATTTAACTACGATATCCCATTCGATACTGAATCATACATTCACCGTATTGGCCGTACTGGTCGTGCTGGACGTACTGGTAAAGCAGTATTATTGGTTCGTACTAACCAAATTCGTATGCTTCGCACTATTGAGCGTGTTACTAAATCAAGCATGGAAGAAATTCAACTTCCAAACCGCGATAAAGTAGCAGAAGCTCGTCTGATTAAATTAGGTGCTGAGTTAGAATCAGAAAAAGGTAGCTCTGCACTTGCAAGCTTTGCTGAACTGATTGAAAAACTAAAAGTTTCTTTAGAAGTAGATGCTGCAACTCTTGCCGCTATCTTGCTTAAGCGTCAACAAGGTAAACGTCCTTTGTTCTACCAAGGTCCAGATCCTATGATTGATGCTATTGCTCGTGATAGCAAACGTCGCGCAGAACGTCGTGATAATCCACGTGATGGCGGCCGTGATGGTGGTCGTTCGTTCGGTGGCACTAAGCAAGATTGGGATACTTACCAATTACAAGTTGGTCGTGACAGTGGCGTTCAAGTTAAAGATATCGTTGGCGCATTGGCAAACGAGCTTGGCTTAACTAAGCATTCAATCGGTGCGATTAAACTGGCTCAAGGTCATACTTTTGTTCAGTTACCAAAAGCAATGACTTCTGAAGTTGCGGGTAAGCTTAAGAAATTACGCATTCGTCAAAAAGAAGTTGGCGCGATTGTGTGTGACTTTGATGATTTCCGTGAATCACGTGGTCCTCGTGGTGGTGCTGGTTCTGGTGCTCCTCGTCGTGACGGCGGAAACTTCCGTGGCGGACGTGGTGGCGAAGGTCATCGTGGTCGTCGTGATGGTGGTGCTTCTGCTGGTGGTCGTGATGGCGAACGTCGTTTTGACCGTAACCGCACAAGTGGCAAGCCTGCGGCTCCTCGCACTAACCGCGACGCATAAGATTAACATTTAATACTCAGTCTCAGACGAGTATAAGATGATGAAACCGAGATAAGCTCTGTGCTATCTCGGTTTTTTTGTCTTGGGTTTGGGTATTTTGAACTTTAGTTTAGGATCGGACGTATTTAAATACACGTTTCTTGCTGATCATGACTACACTTTCACACGTTATCGAGTGTGGACTTGTTAGGTTGTTTTGGGAGGGCTAGGGAGGATTCATGCTTTTTGTTCAAATAAAGTTATATCTTTCACAGCAGAAATTAATTCAAAGTATGCGCTAGATCAACTTAAGCCAGACTCTTTAAGCTCTTTTCACAAAGAAAAGTTGAAAGTTTAAAAAATTATTGAATAATGGTACCCATGTTCACAAACAAACGAGTTGCGGTATTACTACCCTAAGTCACAAGGGTATAGACCCCTCTGTTTTACTCAATAGCATATAAGAGAAACCTCATGTCAAATAAATATGTCCTCGTTATCAACTCTGGTAGTTCTTCACTTAAGTTTGCCGTTATCAATTCAGTATCTGGTGATGCAGTATTAACGGGTCTAGGCGAATGTTTTGGCCTAGAAGATTCTCGTATGAGCTGGAAGTATCAAGGTAACAAACAAGAAGTTTCAATTGTTGGTGAAGAAAATCATCACCAACTTGCTATCGGTAAATTAGTTGGCATTGTTGCGGAATACGACTTAACTGATGCCATCATCGCTGTTGGCCACCGTATCGTTCATGGTGGTGAGAAATTCACAAAAACAGTACAAATTGATGAGCAAGTATTAAAAGATATCGAAGCAGTAAAAGAACTTGCACCTTTACACGCACCTGCCAACGTTATTGGTATTAAAGCTGCTTTAGCCGCTTTCCCAACGTTGCCACAGTTTGCCGTGTTTGATACTGCATTCCACCAAACAATGCCAGCTAAAGCCTTTACCGGCGCAATTGATAAGACGCTTTACGATCAATACGCAATTCGTCGTTACGGTTTCCACGGTACTAGCCATTACTTCGTGAGTCGTGAAGCCGCTAAGATGATTAATAAGCCAGTGGAAGAAAGCAGCTTTATCTCTGTTCACCTTGGTAACGGCGCATCAGTTTGTGCAATTAAAAATGGTGAGAGTGTTGATACTAGCATGGGCTTTACACCGCTTGCAGGCCTTATGATGGGCACTCGTTGTGGTGATTTGGATCCAGGCATCATTGAGTTTTTGATCAACAAAGGCTGGTCGGCTGAGAAAGTATTTGAAACATTGAATAAAAAATCAGGTTTCTTAGGCGTGTCGGGTTTAACCAGCGATGCTCGCGGCATTTTAGAAGCAATGGAAGAAGGCCATGAAGGCGCAACATTAGCATTCCAAGTGTTTACTTACCGCGTGGCAAAATACATTGGCTCTTACATGGTGGCACTTGATAACCTAGACGGCATTATCTTCACCGGTGGTATTGGTGAAAATGCATTGCCAATTCGTCGCGAAATTTTAAAGTACCTTAAAATCTTTGGCTACAAAGAGAATGAAGCTGCGGATGCCGATGCTCGATTTGGCGCAGAAGGGATCATTACTATCGCTGATTCTCCAGTGGCGATGGTTATCCCAACCAATGAAGAATTCGTTATTGCTCAAGAGTCAGTGGCTTTAATGGCCTAATGCAAGCAAAAGTTAAAACGGCAAAAGCCACAGCTTAAAATAAGCTGTGGCTTTTTTGTTGAAAAATTGGTGGTGGAGTTTACAAAATCTGATCGTAAGATTTACCTCGTGGTCACTTAATCATCAATGAAGCAAAATTGGGTTATGAAACTCTAATGGCGTTGAAGAGGCAAATAACCTTGCATCGGTATTTAAAGAGACAGGACCACAGTCGATACAAATCAACTCTTCTCCATACTCAGATAATAAAAACTCTTCGCTCGAACATAATGGGCAGCAGCAAATATCCAAATCAACGTCCAAAGCAGGCTTTCTTGTTACTTTTTTTATATTCATAATGTATGCCTTCTGTCGTTCTTATTCATTATGTGTATGCGATAGTGATTCTGTACATAGTTAACTCGATAAAAAAGCAATATAGCGAGTCTGTTTACATTCCTATGTAACTAAGGCTTGTGTCGGTTACATATCAAAAATTATTGTCTCATAAATTTAATTGATTAGTTTATAATCGCATGAACTTATGAGATGTGTATCTTGTTTTAACCAAACGCTGACATTATTCAATCGCCTGTCCAGCTGGTCTTTCCGATGTTATTAGTATGTGTAAAACCTCAATACAGCCACAGCGAAATTTGTTAAACTTCAGCCAATTATTTGTGTCTTCAACATTAGGTTCTCATGTCGTTTCAAACTCTAGGTTTAGATCCCCGCTTGGTCGATTGCGTTAAGCAGTTAGGCTTCATTTCACCCACACCTATTCAAGAACAAGCGATCCCGTTATTGCTACAAGGTGATGATGTGTTAGCTTGCGCACAAACGGGCACCGGTAAAACCGCCGCGTTTGGACTGCCTTTAATCCAAAAAATCATGCAGCAAAAGCAAGATACACTTGAAGCAAAGATAGAGGTTGAAACAAGCACTAAGACTTTGCTTGATACGGATAAAGATCATCCAGTCACACCGCGCAAAGTCAATCGTTCGGTAAGTGGTTTAGTGCTGACCCCAACCCGAGAATTGGCGCAGCAAGTTTTTGACAGTTTAGTCTCATACAATCAAGGTTTGAATATTGTGGTGGTGTACGGTGGCACCAGTATGAGTGTGCAAACCAAAGAATTAGCCAAAGGGGCAGATATTGTCGTTGCCACACCTGGGCGTTTATTGGACCATTTGTTTGTCGGCAATATTCATTTAAAAGACACCCAAAGTTTGGTGTTAGATGAAGCCGACAGAATGCTGGATATGGGCTTTATGCCTGATCTACAACGTATTTTACGCCGCATGAATAGTGACCGCCAAACCTTATTCTTTTCAGCCACCTTTACTAAACGGATCCGAGAAGTCGCTTACAAAATGCTAAAATCGCCGAAAGAAGTGCAAATTGCGGCGCAAAACAGTACCGCTGAAAGTGTTGAGCAAATGGTGTATCCCGTCGATAAATCGCGCAAACGTGAACTGCTGGCGTATTTGATTGGTTCAAGAAACTGGCGACAAGTGTTGGTGTTTACTAAAACTAAACAAACTTCCGACATGCTGGCCAAAGAATTGAAATTGGATGGTATAAACGCAGCGTCGATTAATGGTGATAAAAGCCAAGGCGCACGCCAAAAAGCGCTCGATGATTTTAAATCAGGAAAAGTTCGCGCATTAATTGCGACCGATGTTGCGGCGCGCGGACTCGACATCCAACAATTGCCACAAGTGGTAAACTACGAACTGCCATTTCAAGCCGAAGATTATATTCACCGCATAGGTCGCACCGGTCGCGCAGGGGAAACGGGACAAGCTTTTTCGCTAATGTGCCCACAAGAGCAATATTTACTCGATGCGATTGAAACCTTATTAGATAAGCGTTTGCCACAACAATGGCTAGAAGGGTATGAGCCAAGCTTTAGCGATCCAGAAGAGCCACAAATGAAACGTGGTCGTTCAGCTGAAAAGCGCAAACTCAAAGCCAAACTTAAGATCCACAGCCAACGCGGTAAGCGACGTTAATCTATTTCTTCTGGCGGCGCGATTATCATGGTCGCCAAGCAACGTGGTCGTTCGATATCTTGCGGCTTAATATGCAACTGCTGGCTGATATTGAGATTAAACTGTTGCCAATGCGCAAAGAGGGCATCGTCGTCGCTTGGTTGCTCAAATACATGCGGAAGTAAAGGGCGTAACGTACTGGCGGAGTGAGAGTACAATGTCACCTGCCAGCGTAATGTTTTGCCCGTGAGCAACGAGTCTGGGTACTGTTGCTTAAATTGGATCATTAAGTTTTCAATCACTTCATTGACGTGAATACTTGGGTCGAGTAAATAATTGACCATTTTTTTGTCTTGTCGTACTGCGTCGGCTAAAAAACGAATCGCACGCGGATCATGCAAGCTACAAGCTAACACTCGATTCATTAACTTATACAATAAGATATTGGCGGGTAAATCCTGCGGCAGTGAATCGATAATATGTTGAAAATAATTCTTAAAATGCAGCGATAAGTGATCACTAATATGCTGCCAGATTTTCTCTTTGCTGCCAAAATGATAGCGTAATAAGCTATGAGAAACTCCAGCCTGCTCACTGATCAAACGCAGTGATACCCGTTTATAGCCTAATTTTGCAAACAATGAGCCAGCAACCGACAAGATTTGTCTTTTGGTCTGTTTCGCTTCTTGTGCGCTACGCCGACCTTGTTTTTTTTCCGTTCCTGTATCCACAGATAGCCTCATTTTTACGGTCATATACTGTCCGGTAGGATAGTATACTGCAGTAGTAATCAACTAGCGAAGTTTTTGTTGCTTTAATGGTATGTATATAATTAACACTATTTTTATTATTTTCCCTTCTAGTTTTAGGTCTTATATTTTCGTGCAATCGAAGCCCGTTAACGCTATTGTGTCTTAATCGCAATTAGTTTGAGGTGGCTTTATGAAAATCGCAATGTTCAGTACTAAATCCTACGATGTTTCTTCTTTTGAAAAAATGAACCAATCATATAGTTTTGAATGTCAATTTTTTAATTTCAGGTTAACCAAACAAACCGCTGCAATTGCCGAAGATGCAGAAGTGGTGTGCGCCTTTGTGAATGATGATCTCAGTGCGCCCGTACTTGAAAGGTTGGCCAAGCAAGGTACCAAATTAATTGCTATGCGTTGCGCAGGTTTTGATAGAGTTGATTTAGAGGCCGCTAAACGTTTAGGACTGCAAGTCGTTCGTGTTCCTGCTTATTCACCAGAAGCCATTGCCGAACATGCGGTTGGTATGATGATGTGTTTGAATCGTCGTTTTCATAAAGCGTATCAACGTACTCGTGATGCGAACTTCTCGCTTGAAGGTCTTACCGGCTTTAATTTTTATGGTAAAACAGTCGGTGTGGTAGGCTCAGGGAAAATTGGCTTTGCAACCATGCGTATTCTTAAAGGTTTAGGCATGAATATTTTGTGTTTCGACCCATATCCAAACCAGCAAACCATTGACCTTGGTGTCACGTATACCACACTTGATGACATCTATCAGCAAGCGGATGTCATCACACTTCACTGTCCGTTAATGGATGAAAATCGCGATATGCTCAATACTGACTCTTTTAAAAAGATGAAAGATAACGTAATGATCATCAATACTAGTCGTGGTGGACTGTTGAACTCATCTGATGCGATTGAAGCGCTTAAAATGGGTAAAATAGGGGCGTTAGGTTTGGATGTTTATGATCATGAGAAAGAGCTATTTTTCCAAGATAAATCCAATGATATTATTACTGATGATACTTTCCGTCGCTTATCCGCCTGTCATAATGTGATTTTTACTGGACATCAAGCTTATTTAACCGATGAAGCCTTGCAAAATATAGCGGATACTACATTGGCGAACATCAAAGCTTTTTCTCAACAACAAACGTCGGGTAATGAAATAATTAACATCAATTAAGCTTATTTTCAGGGGAGATCACTACCATTCTTCCATCTTAGCGCTAACTCCTGTATAAGGGCGCTATGAAAATACCCAATAGAATACAACCCCTGATCGATGAAGGTTTAATCGATGATGTGATCGCTCAGTTAATGAGTGGTAAAGAAGCGACCGTGTACGTTATTCGGTGTGGCGAAGAGATCCGCTGCGCCAAAGTATACAAAGAAGCCGATAAACGCAGCTTTAAAAAAGCAGTGCAATATCAGGAAGGTCGTAAAGTTCGAAACAGCCGTCGTGCTCGCGCCATGGGCAAAGGCTCTAAATTTGGTCGTGAACAACAAGAACAAGTGTGGCAAACCGCTGAAGTCGATGCGCTATACCGTTTAGCCGATGCTGGGGTGCGCGTTCCTCAGCCATTTGGTTGCTTTGATGGTGTGTTGATCATGGAATTAGTCACCGATGCTACCGGACACACTGCGCCTCGTTTAAATGATGTCAGTATGTCGGAACAAGAGGCTATTCGTGATCACGCTGTGGTGATGGATTACGTTAAGCGTATGTTGTGCGCTGGCATCGTACATGGTGATTTGTCCGAGTTTAACGTATTGGTCGATGGCGAAGGTCCGGTGATCATCGACTTACCTCAAGCCGTCGATGCCGCAGCGAACAATAATGCTCAATGGATGTTAGAGCGCGATATTACCAATATGACTCAATATTATGGTCAATACGCGCCACAACTGCTCGATAGTCAATATTGCAAAGAAATGTGGGCGTTATACGAAGTCGGTGAATTAAAGCCAGATACCAAATTGACAGGGGAGTTTGAAGAAATTTTGATCAATGCCGATGTCAATCTGGTATTAGATGAAATTCAAGCCGCCTTTGATGAAGCGCAAGAGCGTAAACGTATCATGCAAGAAGCGGAAGAAGACTAAACCCTTCGTACTTGAAGCCGCAGCTTTGTTGCCTGCGTTAACTCACCCCAATCACTTAGGCAAGCTTTCTATTTATAAAAGAAAGCTCATGGGGTTTCGTTCATTTGTCGCCTAACTGCAACGTCAATTACTTTGGGTTATGACCGTTATCATTAAGTTGAAATGAACAGATTGTATCGATTATTTGATGCTTTTTAATAAATAAACTATAAGCGATGCAATGGAATGCCGCAGATGTTGAAGTGACCCTTCACTGTCTGCGGCATTTTTTGTTTTTAAACCATACAGTAATTAGCGACAGAGTAATCGCTTGTAACCACAAAGACGATTTAGGTCATATTCACACAATAAATCTATTGATATAAAATTCTATCTAATTACTATCCATCCAGTTTTTAAATCTGACTATTTCTAATTTTAAAGAGAGTTTTCATGTGAAATAAACTAAATGTATCCATGATGTTCTGTCAGATGATGTTCGGATTTTCGTTTTATGGCGTAATGGTCATATTAACGCGATTTTTCATGCATGAACTGAATTACGATGAAGTGGAAACCATGATGGTGGTGGGCGCATTTTCATCAATAGGCCCTTTGTTTGCTATCGCGGGCGGTTTTATTGCCGATAAATTCCTCGGTGCGTACCGATCGTTAACCATTTCTTTTTTAGCTTTCACTTTAGGGTATGCGTTATTGGTACTTGGGGCAGCGGATCTTAATATTCCATTGAGCTTAACCGGTATTGCACTGGCCAGTTATGCGCGTGGTTTGATGTCTCCGGCGTATCCGATAGTGTATAAACGCACTTTTGCTAATGGGCAAGATTTTGAAAATGCCTACCCAATCAACTATTCCGTCAATAACTTTGGTTCATTGATTGGTAAATACATCTTCCCACTGGCGGTATTGGTGATTGGTTTTAACGGCAGCTTTGCTTTATCGGTAGTGATGGCGTTTGCCGCGATGCTGATTTTACTGTTAAACCGTAAAAACTTATTAAGTGTATGTAATGAGAGTGAGCGACAACCGGTGAGCATGAAAAACTGGCTGTCATTTTTTGCTTTATCGATTGCTATGGTCGCTCTCGTGTTCTTCATGTTTTCGAATATGGATGTGGGGCAAAATATCGTATACGCCATTGGCGACGCGGCGATTTTATACTTCATTTCTTTAATGGTAAAAGCGGATAAAGCGACCTCATTAAAAATGGGCACAATCTTAATCATTATGTTCTTAACCACATGTTTTTACTTATACTACGGACAAATGATGACTTCGATGACCATGGTGGCTATTAACACTATGCGTGGTGATTTGTTTAATATCGTGCCAATTGCGCCAGAAGCATCGATGGCAATGAACCCATTCTGGTGCATCATTGCTGGGCCATTTATTGCCGTTTTATTTGTTAAATTAGAAGCAAAAGGGATCACCTTTACTACCGCAACCAAAATTGGATTCTCGTTTATCTCGACTGCGATTGCGTTTGGTATTTTGACCTTTGCGGTAATGAATGTGGGATCGAATGCGCAAATACGCCCTGAAGTGTTCTTCTTAGTACATTTCTTCCAAGCATTATCAGAAGTGATTGTTGGTAGCTTGGTGGTGGCGTTTATTTTGTCAGTAGCTCCCAAAGCAATTGAAAACTTTGCAGTAAGCCTATTTTCTGTGGCGATTGCCTTTGTTTCGTCTTATATCATTAAAGTGATGCTCAATAAGGCCAATGACATTGATGATAAAAACAGTGGTATTAAAGAACAAGCTGAGTTGGTTGAAGCTAAAATCTAGTAGCGTATTCACTTAGATGTAAACCAATTTGAATTTATCAACACAAACCAGCTCACGGTGAGCTGGTTTTTAGATAACCTTTACACTGTGACGGGCAACTAAGGTTGGTTCAAGTTGGACAATTTGTTGAGGTGATTTTGGTTCGTTAAGTCGTGCAAGTAAAGTATCTACGGCTGTTTTTCCTAATTGGTGTTTCGGTTGATGGATAGTGGTAAGGGAAGGGGTGATATATTTAGCGAGTTGGATATCATCATAACCGATAACAGAGATATCATTAGGGATATGAAGACCATCTTGAGATGCTGCATTGATTAACCCCATCGCCATCATATCGTTACATGCAAATAAAGCGGTTGGTAAAGAACTTCCTTGCGCTAAAGAACGTCTTTTAAATGTTTGATAAGCATTGAAACCACCATCACATTCAAAATTCCCTTCGGCAATCCAGTCTTGATTGATAGTTATATGATTATCGGTTAAAGCTTGTTTGAAGCCATTAAAACGTGATATAGCTTGGTTTCGATGTAATGGACCGGTCACACAACCAATTTCTTTATGGCCACGATCAATTAAGTATTGTGTCGCTAAATACCCACCTTTGTAAGAGTTATCTTGGATCTTATCACTCGCATATGCCATTGGCCCCCAATCCATCACCACGATTGGCAGTTCAGGGTAACGAGAAAATATTTCAATTTCTTCACCCTCCAAAGTCGAACACATGAGCATTAAACCGTCGACACGTTTTTGTAGAAGGGTATTAATCGAGGCTTTCATACGTTCGCTATCCCCTTCTGTATTACACAAAATTAAGTTATAACCTTTCTCATAGCAACGTCGCTCAACTCCCTTTAAGACCTCACCAAAAAATGGATTAGTGGATGTTGTAACTAACATTCCAAGTGTTTTTGTGCATTTCATCTTTAAACTACGCGCTAAAGCTGAGGGGGCATAATTTAGCTCTTGTGCTGCATTATTGACACGTTTTGCAATATCTTCGCTTACAAATCGAGTTTGATTAAAAACATGGCTCACAGTTGATGTAGAAACTTGAGCAATTCTTGCGACATCTTTCATTGTTGCCATGTTTTGTTGTCCTATTTAATTAAGTAGAGCGTTTTGTTGTAGTAAAAATGAATCAGTTTCTTGCCTGTGTGGTATTGATGTTTGTGCGCCAAAACGTGTAACAGAAAGTGCCGCCGCCGCATGTGCAAACATAATAGAGTCTTCAATATTCTTATTTTCTAATAAGCCTGTTACAAACGCACCGTTGAATGTATCGCCAGCGGCTGTCGTGTCTACAGCGGTAACCTTAAAGCCCTGAATTAGTTTTCCGTTTCTATTTTTACTTAACCAGACACCTTTTGAACCCAGCGTGATCATAACAGTATCGATACCTTTATCATGCAAAATATTAGCGGCATTTTGGGATGATTCATCATCGAATACTTTTATTCCTGTTAAAATTTCTGCTTCAGTTTCATTCGGAGTGATCACGTTCACTTGAGCTAAAAGTGTATCGGGTAATTTTCTAGCCGGTGCTGGGTTTAAAATAACAGTTACGGTATGATCAGAGGCTGTTTTGGCATAATTCACTGCTGTTTGAATTCCCTCGAGAGGTGTTTCAAGTTGTAATAATAGATAATCACAACACTGGATAGCTTGAATATGGCTTTCGATAATACTTGTGGTTAGTAAGTCGTTTGCTTCTGGGGAAAGACAAATTGAGTTTTCACCATTATCAGAGACCTGGATCATCGCAATCCCGGTTGGTGTTGAGGGCGCAATGTGGATACAGTTAGTATTTATCCCATCAGTCTTAAATTCGTTAATTATATTTCGACCAAAATCATCAGAGCCGACGCTAGCAATAAAACCAATGTCTGCACCTAACCTAGCAGCGGCAACAGCTTGATTTGCTCCTTTGCCACCCGCGATGACTTGATAATTTCGGCCAGTTAATGTTTCCCCTGGGCGAGGAAAAGACGGCACTTGAAGAACATGATCAGCATTAACACTACCTAAAACCATCAGTTTATTCATTAATTTCATCCTTAAGTTGATCAGATCAGGGTTGTTATGAGGTTATTGCTCTAGAAACAAAGTGAAATTTATTTACACAACAATAAGTCATTTGAGGCGTTCAGAAGATCTTTCCATAGAAAAAGTGAGGGTGGTTTCACCCTCACTAGTTGAGGTTATTTTGTGATGATTTTTAAAGGAACTGGAATGTGTGTCTCTACGGTTTCTCCTTTAAGTACTTTATCTGCAGTTTCAACACCTAATGCGCCAATAAGTGCTGGTTGTTGAGCAATAGTTGCGCCTAGAATTCCGCGCTTTACCGCTGCAATTCCGTCATCAGTACCATCAAATCCAACAATTAGAATATTTTTACCAGATGCTTGAACTGCACGTAATGCTCCTAATGCCATTTCATCATTTTGTGCAAAGACTGCTTGGACATCACCATTAGCAGCTAAAAGGTTTTCCATTACGTTCAAACCTTTACTACGATCAAAGTCAGCTGGTTGACTAGCGAGTAGATCAAGTTCTGAATTTTTCACTACATTCATAAAGCCTTCACCACGTTCACGAGCTGCAGAAGTTCCTGCAATACCTTCAAGTTGGATCACTTTGGCTTTTTCTCCAACTTTTTCCATAATGTATTTACCAGCCATTTCACCACCGGCGACGTTGTCAGAGGCTATATGACTTACTACATCACCACGGCTTGCACCACGATCTAAAGTCAATACAGGAATGTTGGCTCGGTTGGCAATTCTAATTGCATTTGAAACTGCATCAGAATCAGTAGGGTTAATTAAAATCGCTTTTACGCCACGGACTGATAAATCCTCTATGTTTGATAGTTCTTTGCTTGGATCATTTTGTGAATCAAGTACGATTAGTTTATAACCTAATTCTTTGGCTTTAGACTCAGCGCCATCTTTCATACTAACGAAGAAAGGGTTATTTAAAGTTGATACAACAATTGCTAATGTATCTTGGGCGTGAGCAGAAACAGACATCGTACTGGCTAACACAGCAGCAGAAAGTAAAGTAGTAAGCTTTTTCATTTTGTTATTCCTTTTGTAGGGGAGTCTATCAATTGACTCTATTATTATGTTTACGGTTAATAAAATTATTTGTTTTTGTTATCGACCATTACCGCTAATAAAATCACCAAAGCTTTGGCTATCATTTGGTAGTAAGACGATACATCTAATAAATTTAATGCGTTATTTAAGAATCCAATGATGAAAGCACCGATTAGGGTTCCCATAATCCGACCACGTCCACCTACGAGGCTCGTTCCACCAACGACAACTGCAGCAATCACATCCAATTCATATCCCATGCCAGCAGTCGGTTGAGCGGAAGACAAACGTGATGTCACAATAATACCGGCGAGGGCAGATAAGACGCCACAGATTGCATACACACCAATTTTTACTCGATCAACATTAATACCCGATAAACGAGTTGCAGACTCATTACCACCTAATGCATAGATATAACGTCCAAAACGTGTGTGGTTAAGTAAATACCAAGCGGCAGCAAACACTACTACCATTATCCAAATAGGTACGGGGATACCCAAGGCGTAGCCTGTACCGAACCAAGCGAAACTATCAGATACCTCAGTAAATCCGGTAGAAATTGGGCGACCATCGGTATAAACCATAGTGACGCCACGGAGTAATGTCATAGTGACTAGCGTCGCGATAAAGGCTTGTACTTTGCCTTTCGCGATAATAAAACCACTAATGGCACCCAAACCTGCGCCTGCAATCAAAGCAACGGGCACCGCAATCAAAACGGGCACTTCCATTGCAACTAAACTTGCTGCAAATGCACCACATAGAGCAAGAACCGAACCAACACTTAAATCAATGCCAGCAGTCAAAATAACGAGTGTCATACCAACGGCAATAATCGCGCTTACCGATGTTTGTCGCAGGATATTTAAGATATTGTCAACAGTGAAGAAGTTTGGGCTCAAAAATGACACTACAACAATCAAAAAAATAAGTGCGATTAGAGATTTTTGTTCGACTAACCATTCCTTACTGATTAATGGTTTTTTTATGGCATCTGGTTCTTTTGATTTTACGCTATTACTGCTCATGGACGTCCTTATTAATGTTTCTACCGACTGCACAAGCCAGTAGTAATTCTTGATTTGCTTGTTTTGCATCAAATTCGCCACTGATCTTCCCTTCATGCATGACTAATATTCGGTCACTCATTCCAAGTACCTCCGGCATTTCTGATGAAACTAAAATGATGCTCATTCCTTCTGCTTTAAATTTATTAATCAATTGGTAAATTTCTTTTTTAGCTCCAACATCTACACCACGAGTGGGTTCATCTAAAATTAAAATATTAGGTCGAGTCATTAAGCCTTTAGCGATGGCTACTTTTTGTTGATTACCACCCGATAAATTGCCAATTATTTGATTTCGAGTTGGCGTTTTTATATTGAAAAGCTCGATAAAATCATCGACAGCCATCATTTCGCTTTTATGTTGCAGTTGTATGTTTTTACTGAAATGCTGCAAACCAGAGAGCGTCATATTTTCTTTAACAGATAAACATAAAACTAACCCGTCACCTTTACGGTCTTCTGAGATATAGGCAATACCATTAGAAAGTCCTTCTTGTGGTGACTTGGCATGGACTGATTTGCCTTCAAGTAATACTTCACCTGATTGATAGGGAAGTGCACCATAAATCATTTTCATCAATTCAGTGCGGCCTGCCCCCATGAGTCCAGATATACCGAGTATTTCTCCTTTTTTCAGTAAGAAGCTGATGTCATGTATTCCTTTACCGTTTAAGTTTTTTACCTCTAAACGAGTATCACCTGATTGCACTGATATACGCGGATATTGCTCATCCAACTTACGACCAACCATCATTTCAATAAGTGCATCTTCATTAGTGCTTTTTACCGTGCATTCACCAATAAATTTACCGTCGCGTAATACCGTAATATCATCACAAATTTCAAATATTTCTTTTAAACGATGAGAAATATAGACGATGCCACAACCTTGATCGCGTAACTCATTGATAACCTTGAATAGAAATTCGGTTTCTTTATCAGTTAATGCATCAGTAGGTTCATCCATAATGATGACTTTAGACTCGAAAGAAAGTGCCTTAGCTATTTCTACCATTTGTTGCTCGCCAAGGCTCAACTCACCCAATAATGTTTTAGCGCTTCTCTTTACGTTTAATCGAGCCAATAATTTATCTGCATTATCGTACATTTCTTTCCATAAAATACGACCAAAGCTATTAGTGATCTCCCGCCCTAAATAGATGTTTTCGGCGATACTGATTTCAGGAATGAGATTTAATTCTTGATGAATAATACTAATGCCTGCGTGTTGAGAATCTCGAGGACCTTTGAATGTCACTGGTTTGTTTTGATATTGAATATTGCCGGAGTCTAAAGAATAGATACCAGTTAACACTTTCATTAACGTAGATTTCCCAGCACCATTTTCTCCCATTAAAGCCATTACTCGGCCGGGATAAACATTTAAGCTGGCTTCGTCTAGGGCTTTTACTCCAGGAAAAGATTTCTCTATTTTATTGAGTTCTAAGATGGTTTGATTCATAACCATTCCTCGCTTTAAAAAGTTACACCAGACTGAAATATTACGTTTGCATAAGGGGTACATTCACCTGTTCTTACAATACCCTTACTGTCGTTAGTTTTAATTTTTAGATCTTCATGTGATAGATAAGTGACTCGAATCTGTTTTCCTGAAATTTCTTCTTCTTGTTTAATTCTACTTAAGATATCAGCATGGGCATTAGGGCTAACTTGCCTGAACTCGTTTGCTAAGATGACACCTTCGATTTGAGATTCTTTTAAGAAAACATCAACGGTTTGAGCAAAGCTTGGCACACCATGGGTGAGAGCTAAATCAATTCTTTTCACGTTAGAAGGAATGGGTAATCCAGCATCACAAATAGTCACTTCGTCGGTATGACCAAGTGTGGCAATTAAGTGAGAAAATTCTGATTGTAGTAGGACGCTTTTTTTCATATGGATAAACCTAATTATAAAGTCTGTTGCAATGTGAGCGAAACGTTTCGATGAAGTGTAGTGGCTGATTATCAAAAAGCATTAGTGTCATATACGTTTTGTGAAATAGATCATCGAAACGTTTCGATGGCAGACTGTAGTGGTGATCATAATCACAAGAATTTATTCATGATTTCATTTTGGTATAGTTATAAATGAGACGTTTTTATGAGCATATGATTGTAAAAAGTAAGGCTAAACGGCCAATGATGCGAATAAACTCTCTATTCGCATCATCTTATGATTTGATTAATAGATGTAATCTAATCAGGTTTACAAAAAACCAGTGCCAGCGGCAGAAGTACGCGTTATGTACTCAATGATTAGTCTTTTCAAAAAGTCAGTTTCAAGTAAGATGACACCTATCTTGAAAAGCACCGCACCCTATTAATTCAAACCAGAGCGCTTATGAACTTTGAACCTATCGACATTCCTTTTAATTATCGTCATACCTGCTGGTTTTGTGGTGAACCTGCAGCGGATATGCTCGATATTCCACTGGCGATGAGAAATGTGAAACTTTGCACTCATCAGCCGATCTCTGTGCCGATTTGCGCTGAATGCCAAACTTTTCCGGTGCAGCAGCATTGCAATTCGATTTGGCAGCATCGTGATTATATTAAGCAGCGTTTAATGAAGGTGTACGCCAAGCATTTAGGTATTGGGTTAAATTGGACTAAACAAGAATTGGAAGAAGCCAGCTTTGAAGGCTCAATTTTTGAGGGTTTTAGCCGCAGCGCATGGGCCATGTATCAAATCGCCAATGAACGAGTGCGTTATGCTGGCTGGGATTTAACCGTTGCGGGCTCTGCAATTGGCTATGATGATAGCGCTGGTTTTGAATTCGATGGCGTGCGCTTTGCCAGTCAAGAAGCGTGTATGAATTATTATTGCGCTGCGCAAGGGTTAAATACCACGCTGTTTGAAGGCGTGTTGAACGTTGTCGGTTATCAACGCTTTAGTTATGCACTGAAAATTAGCCAAATTAATCGTAAAGCACGTCATTATGAGATCATAAAAATCATTGATGAGATCGAACAGCAAGAGCTCGACACGCAACAAATTCATGCGGATAACAGCGTAAAAGAAAATCAATATCAACTGGTTGCAATTGACATGGGAGAAGCGGTAGCAGAGCCACAAGCGATTGAGTGGGCACTAGATAATGATATTGAAACCTTAGAGCAACTCGAACAAGCAGAAGATGAATTCTTTGATGCATTTGCGCATTTAGGCGGAGTTCAAGCATTTCAGTTGTTTAATGGTTTGCAATTGTATCTTGCCGCTCGAGCCGATGATAAATGGATTGCTCAGTTTGATTTGAATCGAGAGGCTTGGATGTAAACTTGTTGTACTAGCTTGTTCGTTGAAAATCAACGTTAAAGCTCCTCAAGCTGGAAATAAAAAATAGACCGTCGTGATTTTTGAATTCAAGTTCAAAATCACGGCGGTTTTTTTATATTAATAGAAAGATGAAAAGAATAAATGTGATGCAAGTCTTAAATTTAAAATCGTTAAGTATTAATTAACATCGAGTATAAAATTGAAAACGTAATAAATTTATTTCAATCAATACACACCTTTATTCAAGGTGTTTAACCCAATCTGAGGCGTATATTGTAGCTAAGTCAAATTTAAGGCAATGTTATTAATGTATTAACGCGTCACTCTGATTGTAGTCTCATTAATAATACAAGTATAAACATCGATATAAAATCAACCCTATTTAATGAAACACATGATCGCGCAAAATATAATGTCTCATTAGTGGGTGCCGGCCCTGGTGGTCCTAATTTATTGACCTTAAAAGCCTATGGCATCTTGCAAAAAGCGGATGTAGTGGTGTTTAATAATCTGGTTTCGCCACAAATTCTTAGCCTGGCGTGAAAAAGTATTAACCGAATTCGAATATACCAATTAATAATCTTTTATAGAGAGAATTTATATGTCTAAATATTTAACCAATACTGAGTTTGATAAGGTGATTAAGCAGTTAATGCCTAATTACCAAATTAAAGCGCCAGTCAGAGAAGTATTTGGTGGCCGTTTTGCTCACACCGATAATATTGTTTATGGCGATATCACTCAGACTGACGATATTGTTTGGCAAGAGAAATCCCACTTCTCACCCAATGAAGTGGTTACCCCTGTGACCGAGACGTTATTTCATTTTAATGGCTCTGAATTAAAGCAATCGACCATCGATCCAAGACCCACCATCGTGTTTGCTCGCGCTTGTGATATTCATGGTTTAAAGCGTCTGGATAACATGTACTTAAAAAATGGTGGTAATGAAGATTTTTACTACAAACGTCTACGCACCAAACTAAAAATTGTCTTACTTGAATGCAAGAGCAGTTTTGATAGCTGTTTTTGTGTCTCAATGGGTACCAATAAAACCCAAGATTACGCCGCTTCAGTCCGTTTTGATGACCAAGGCGTATCGATTGAAATTAAAGATCAAGATCTCGTCAGTTATTTTGATGAGATTGGTTGCGATATTGAGTTTGCAGCTAGCTTTGTGCAAGAAAATAAAGAAGTGGTGTGCACGCCCGATTCCGTGTGTGACTCTCCAAAAGTGATCCGAAAAATTTTTACTAATCATGAAATGTGGGATGAATTTGATAAGCGTTGCATCGCCTGTGGTCGTTGTACCACTTCGTGCCCAACCTGTTCATGCTACAGCGTGTTCGATGTGGCGTATGAAGAAAATGAAAAATTCGGTGAACGTCGTCGTCAATTGTCGAGCTGCATGGTGGATGGTTTCTCTGACATGGCGGGTGGTCATAATTTCCGCAACAAACATGGCGAGCGTCTACGTTACCGCGCATTGCATAAAGTCAATGATTACAAAGCGCGCCAAGGTGAAAACAACATGTGTGTGGGTTGTGGTCGTTGCGATGATCGCTGCCCACAATATATTTCATTTAGCAACCTTATCAACAACATGACCGATACCGTCACAGCAGAACTTGCTGCCGAAGGAGAGAAATAATGACTTGCGAAAATAAATGCCCAGACTGTGATTGTCACGATCATGATCACGAAGAAAACAAACTCTTGCCCAAAGCATATCGTATTATCGACATCATCAAACACACGGACAACGAGTGGAACTTCCGAGTTGAAAAAGACTTTGATACCCACTTCGGTCAATTTGTTGAAGTCTCGCTGCCGATGGTGGGCGAAGCGCCAATTTCAGTGTCTGATCACGGCGAAGGGTATGTTGATTTGATGATCCGTAACGTCGGTAAAGTGACAGATAAACTGTTCCATTTAAACATTGGCGACAGTGTTTGGATGCGTGGCGTGGATGGTAATGGTTACCCGATGCAAGAATATCAAGGCAAACACATGATCGTGGTGGCCGGTGGTACTGGGGTTGCTCCGGTGAAAGGCTTAATGAATCATTTTGCCAAAATCCGAATGAAACCAAAAAAATGGATATGATCCTCGGCTTTAAAAACAAGCAAGCCGCGTTATATAAAGAAGAATTACATCAGTGGGATAAAGTGCAAAACTTGATCGCCACGTTAGATGAAGCTGATGATGACGCTTTTTATCATCAAGGCCTTGTGACTCAACACCTAGATAGCTTAGATTTTTCTGATATCGATGCAATTCAAGCCATCGTGGTCGGTCCACCAATCATGATCAAATTTACTGTGCAAGGGCGGCTGGCCAAAGGATTAACCAAAGAGCAAATCTGGGTTGATTACGAACGTCGTATGGCGTGTGCAGTCGGTAAATGTGGTCATTGCCGCATTGGTGATAAATACGTTTGCGTCGACGGACCTGTGTTCCGTTTTGATCAAGCAGAAGACATGATTGACTAGGTGAGGAACACATTATGGGTTTAGATGTAGATATTATTAAAACGCGTGCTAAAGGTGATTTTCGTCTGTCTAAAGTTCGTGGAGAGTGCATGATCAGTGTGCGGGTTCCGGGTGGGATCATGCCGGCGCATTTATTGTCTGTGGCGCAAAACATTGCTGAAACTTGGGGTAATGGCGTTATTCACCTTACCACTCGTCAAAAATTAGCGATGCCGGGTATTCGTTATCAAGATATTGATGCGGTTAACAAAGCACTGGAACCGTTTATTAAAGATATCAGCATTGATATGTGTGATGTCGATGTTGAAGACACCAAAGCGGGTTACCAAAGCATTGCCGGCCTTAACGTGGTGGCGTGTCAGGGCAGTCGTATTTGTCAAAAGGCCAATACCGATGCAACCGCGGTGGCGCAACGTGCTGAAAAATTGATTTATGGTCAGCCTTATCACTTAAAAATCGTGTCAGTAGGTTGCCCAAATGATTGTGCTAAAGCTCACATGACCGATGTCGGTATTATTGGTATTGCTAAAATGACCTTTGATGCTTCGCGTTGTATTGGTTGTGGCGAATGTGTGTTGGCATGCCCAACGATGGCTTGGCAACGCGATGCTAAACAACTGTATATGGTGAAATTAGGCGGTCGTACTTCTAAGAAAACCCCACGCGTAGGTAAAACTTTCCTTAAATGGGTAACAGAAGATGTGATCCAAGGCGTGATCAAAAATATCTTAGCGTTTGAAGAAGAAATGCTAAAAGGTGAACCTGTGTATTTACACATGGGGCATTTAATTGACCGTGCAGGTTACATGAAATTTAAAGAGCGCGTATTGCGTGGGGTGGAACTCAACCCAGAAGCCATGGTTGCCGAACGTATTTACTGGGCTGAAGACGAGTATGTAGCCGATATGCACGTAAAAGGTACGCACTAAACGCACAATTTAAACCAGAAATATCCCCTACGTCTGAGGTTATCCACTTCAATGTGAATTTAAGAGGCGATAGGGGATAAAAGGATAATATTATGATTATTAATTTTAATGCTAATGCTAATGAAGTGCTGATCATGGCTGAAGAGATCGAAAAACAAAGCTATGATTTCTACGTGAAAGCGGCAGAGCAAGTTGAAAGCCAAGAAAATCGTGACTTCTTACTCAAACTGGCATCGTTTGAACTTACCCATAAATCATTTTTCAAAGAATTACGCGCAGAATTAGGCTGTAATGAAAAAGAAGCGCCGGTGTTTGATCCCAATAACGAAGCCAGTGCTTATTGCCGCTCGTTTGCTCAAATGCAGTCATTGTTTGATGGCGATGCCGACTTTAACGATATGCTTAGTATCTTGAAATTTGCCATCAATAAAGAGAAAGATGCAATTTTGTTCTACTCACGCATCAAAGAGTTTGTGCCAGAAGTGAAAGGCTCAGAAAAGCTTGATGAAATCATTACAGAAGAGCACTCGCATATCAAAATCTTAACGACTTATGCGGATAAAATCGCGATTAATGCGTTTTAAGTGATTTATTCAAGCAATTGAATGGATTTCAATTGACGATCTTAAATGTAAACGCACGTTTCCAACCGACCTCACTCAAGTAGTGGAACTTGCCAATTCACAACATTACAGCGCTCATTTGGGCAGTTATGTACAAGGGCAGAATGAAATGATCAATACGTTACTAAGCAATAATTAGCCGAGAAATATCACACGACTACTTCTTCATCACGCAATTGGCGCAAGTAGCGGTAAATAGTATGCACCGAAGTATCGAGTTCGGTGGCGGCGATTTGGGCACTGTCTTTAATATCAAATACACCAAGCTCAAAGAGTTCGGTCACTATTTCACGGTTTTTCTTCGATGGGGCAATGTTGGTGTTGGCTAGTACGTTATCACGCACCGAATGGATGGTATCAAGCATGGCATCACTGTTACTTTTCGCGAACACTTCAGGGGTGATATTGCCTTCATGATAGTGAGGAATACCCGGCAGCAGTGCTTGCATGACCGACTGAAAAGGGGCATCAAGGTTTGAATTGACACAAATAAGGCCAATTGCTTGTTGGGATGAATTACGAATAATGGTGGTGTAAGAACGTAAGGTTTTGCCGTCGCTACTTTTGGTGATGTAAGGCGAGGAAACATCGTAGCCTTCTTCCAGTTTTAGCAGCGCAATGTTAGTGATTGGCGCGCCGACTTCTCGCCCGGTGATGTGACCATTGGCGATTTTGGTTACGCAAGGATCATCTTCATCTAACGCATGTAGCAGCACTTCAGTATGCTCCCCAAACATGGTGGCTATGGCATCGACCATAGTTTCCATCGCATGTAAAATTTCGCGGTCGGTTGGGGTTAGCTTATACATAGGGACTCCATTCGTTATCTATTGTTTTTATACCCGTCTTACTTGAAGCTGCAGCTTTATTGGCTGCGCTAACTCACCCCAATCACTTAGGCAAGCTAAGCTCATGGGGCTTCGTTTACTTGCCGCCTCACTGCAACTTCAATTACTTTGGGTATATAGTAGCAATAAAGTATTGATACAAAAAAGTGCAAGATCAATAAAGCCGCCATTTAACGGCGGCTTTAAGTCATATTGGTGTTTAATCAACAGTCAGAACATCATTGACAATAGTGACCGCGATTGCAAACCATATTAAGCCGACATGATATCGATGATAGTTGCATCGGTGTCTGTCATACCCATAGTGACCATGCGGCCTACGTTACGGATACTTTTCTCAACATCTTGTGCCACGATGCCTTGGCTTTGAGCTTGCTGGCTGTTTAGCGCCATGATAAAGCCAGTTACCGCTGCGCTGGTTGAGGTCTTAACTTTCATTGCGCAGGTTGATTTTGCGCCGTCACAAACCATACCAGAACAATCACTTAGTACGTTTTGGATCGCGTGACAAGATTGCTCAAAAGTTCCGCCCGCAAGGTAAACCAATGCCATAGAAGCAGCCGCACTGGTGACGGTGTTACCACAGAATGCAGACAGTGGTGGGTAGTAAGATTTAATGTAAATCGCACCTAAATGGCTCATGATCAATGCGCGAGCAAGTTGTTCTTCGCTTGAGTTGTAGTGTTTCGCCACCTCTACCACAGGGATAGTCGCCGCGATACCTTGGTTACCACTGCCGAAATTACTCATAGCCGGTAATGTTGCGCCGCCCATACGAGCATCCGATGCCGCAGCCGTTAACATGATGATGTTATTGGCAAGGCCGTCACCAAGCAGTTTGCTTTGAATGCTTTTTTCAATGGTACGACCCACTTCTAAGCCGTATGGATTTTTGAGGCCTTCTTCTGAAAGCTTAGAGTTTAATGTCGCCGCTTCTAGAATAAATTTGATGTCATTGAAATCCGCTTGAGTGGCATACTGGTAGATTTTTTCTACGCTAATGTCCACACCATCACAGATAGAGCCGGTAGATTGCGCGGTTTCAGCTGATTGTTGGAAAGTGATTTCATCGTTTAAAGATTTAGTCACGATTTGAGTGTGGCCACCGCTGATTTCAACAAATGCTTTTTTGTCGCCAGCAAATGCTTCTACTTTACAGTAGATGAATTCTTCAACGTCAGCGCGACAAACTGTTACGTTACCCGCTTCAATAAAGCTAACCGCTTGAGTCACATCGTCTGATGTGATTTGTGCTAATACTTCTAAAAGCGCTTCTGGATTTCCCCCAATCGCCCCAACAGCGGCCGCAATCGGTAAACCAATTTGACCAGTACCCGGTACAAAAACACCCATTGAGTTTTTGTAAAGGTTGTCAGACACCATTACGTGCAAACGCTCTGGTTTTTCACCAAGAAGATCAGCGGCAACAGCAGAAGCGTAAGCGGCTGAAATTGGTTCAGTACAACCAAGGGCTGGTTTAACGACTGAATTGATGATTGCTTTGTATTGATTCCATTGGGTATTCATAGGGGAGACCTCTTATATCGTTTATCGTTATATTTTTTGTCAGTACGATGTATTAAGCGCGGTGAGCGATAGCTTCAATTTCCACTTTCACACCCATTGGTAAATCTTTTACTGCAAAGCAGCTGCGCGCTGGGCAATCTGTTTTGAAAAATTCTGCATAAACTGCGTTAAATGCAGCGAAATCAGAAATGTCTGATAGGTAGCATGTTGTTTTTAATACAGTGTCTAAGTTACCGCCACCTGCTTCGATAACCGATTTTAGGTTTTCTAAAGACTGACGAGATTGCTCGCTGATACCGCCTTCTGCTACTGCGCCAGTGGCTTTAGATACCGGTAATTGACCAGAAGTAAAGATAAGGTCGCCGTAAAGGTTGCCGTGTGAATATGGACCGATAGCTTCTGGAGCTGATTGAGAAGTAATTACTTTAGTCATGATTTTTTATCCTGTCAGTTTAGGTTCAACTGTAGTTTAGTTTTTTATTTGAATGATTTGCAAATTATTTTGCTTTTAGTTTGGTGAAAACAATGTTTTTGTAAATGATCTATCACCATAAGTTGTTGTTATTCGTCACGTTTTAGTGATTTTGTGACGGGTGGTATATTTTATTTTTTCAAATCAATGTGCAAAAGATAATTTTCGGCTATTATAAACACCAGAAGATAGACGGACCTTTTTCTTTTTTAATAATAAATTGCAAATAAATTTTAACTTTAAGCTATTAAGTGAGCAGTATGAAAAAGCAACTAATACAAGCGGGTCTTAAATCGATATTCCCATTATGCGTTGGCGCCTTTCCGTTTTCTTTTATTGTCGGTGCGGTCAGTATCAATGCGGGTATGACCGTTTTCCAAAGTACAATGTGGTCAATGACTGTGTTTGCCGGTTCTGCCCAGATGGTCGCACTAGGCTTAGTCCAATCATCTAGTGAAATGCTAGTGATTATGTTAACGACCTTTGTCATCAACCTTCGTCATGTGCTTTACAGTGCTTCGCTTTCTGATCATGTAAAAGAATATTCGCTGCCGATGCGCATGTTTATGGCCTACGGCTTAACTGATGAAGTGTATGCTTCTTCTATTCAAGAGATGAAAGAAGAAAAACCAAATCGTCATTGGTATTACTTAGCGGTCATGTTGGGTTTCTGGATCAACTGGGTTGTGGCGGATTTCCTTGGTGCAATGGTGGGTTCATCGTTCCCTCAAATAGCTAGCTATGGTTTAGATTTCGCCATGGTTGCCGCTTTTATTGCGATTGTTATTCCTCAAGTGAAAAATCGCGAATGTATCGTTGCTGCTGTGGTTGCAACGGTAACGGGTATTTTACTATCGGGCCTTCCTTACTCGTTAGGTCTTGTAGTTGCTGCAGTTGTGGGTGTGTATGCGGGTTACCGTATGGATTTATCAACAGAAGCAATGCAAGAAGAGGCAAAAGCACAAGCCAAACTTGAATTACAACAAGAAGCGTTAGAGCGTAATACTGTTGAGTCAGAAGATGCGACTTGTTTCACTAAAACTGTAACCGAATAGAGGATATCAACATGCATACATCATCACTATTAACTAGCCATTACGTTATCTTATTATCATTTGCGATGGCAGTTGCGACTTTTGCAGTTCGTTTTTCTGTTATTGGTATGGCTGGCAAATTTAATATGTCAGAACGCTTTAAGAAAACATTACGTTTTGTGCCGGTGACCGTTTTACCTGCAATCATTGCGGTTGAGATCTTAGGAACCGGTGCACACTTAGAGTTTAACTTACATAACCCCAAAGTATGGGCCGCGATTGTTTGTACTTTGGTTAGCTTACGTTTTGGTTTGATTTGGGTAGTCGTGAGTGGCTTAGCATCATTGATTTTCTTTGAAGCATACTTAGGTCCAATGACGCATTTCTTAGCGCCTTATCTTGGTTAATTGATAAACCGTTCTATTATTAAGCCTCATCATTGATTTGATGAGGCTTTTTTTCGTTTTAAAATTGTAAATTTTGTTATTATGATTTGTAGTTTAACCATCCTGTTATTCAGCTTTTAATCCAAGGACCCTAAGTGTCGCCACCAATGAAACCTTTATTACTTTCTTCTCTGTTCGTTTCCGCTTTAGTGATTGAACCTACCGTTCAAGCTGCGTCCTTTACTGATCCAATGGATGGGGCATTTGATATGGGGGAAGTTATCGCCGAGAACCCTTATGCTTTTATGCCTATTCCGGTTATTTTAACTGAGCCTGCAATTGGTTATGGCGCCAGATTATGTGGACTATTTTTAAATGAATCCAAAGAGGCAAGAACCAAGCGTAAAAAAATGGCGTTAGAATCCCCTGATGGTGGTGCGAAACTATTGCCGCCTAATTTTACCATTGCTGGTGCTGCCGGCACTCAAAACGGTACTTGGTTTGCTGGAATAGGGCATAGGCATACTTGGTTAGATGATCGTATTCGCTATTTTGGCGGTATGCCCATGTTAATATGGATATTTATAAAGGCTTCAATGCTTTTGGTGTTAAAAAAGGCGTGAGCTTTGAAAGCCAGACCAAAGGCTTTGGTGATAAGCAAAAGCTACAAATTAGAGTGGCCGAGACACCACTTTATGTTGGCATATCACAAATGTGGTTTCACAGTGAACTGGGCGCGAAAGAAAAAACCGCCGATAAAATCATCAAAGGTTTACTGGGTGAAGACAGCACCTCATCCGCTCTAGGCGTGGTAGCAGAATTCGATACTCGTAATAACTTATTTTTCCCAACCAGCGGCATGCAGGTAACCGGTGAATATCAATTTTACTGCGATGCCTTTGGCAGTGATTACGATTACGACACGTCCGAAATTAACGGTCAATTTTTTATTCCTCTGGCGACAAAATAGACCCTAGGACTGGCCACTAACTACCAGTCTCTCACAGGGGAAGATGATACCTTACCTCCATTAGCAAGGCCGTATATCGAATTGCGTGGCACTGCGCGCTATCGTTATCAAGGTGACTACATCAGTACGGTACAATCTCAACTTATGTGGCAAGTTGCATCACGCTGGACGGTGCAAGGCTTTGTTGGAGTAGGCTCAGCGGGTGATAACTTTGATGATCTCTACCATGAATCAGAATGGGCTTATGGGGTTTGTTTCCGTTATCTCATTGCTCGCCGCTTCGGGTTAAGAACCGGAGTTGATATTGCTTTTAGTGATGATGACAGCGCGTTTTATTTTAATGTCTGTACGGGGTTTTAAGTTTTTAAGACTTACTCTCTTTCTTCACGCCTTCGACTGTCCTCTTTATCAGCCTTACTACTTGATTGTGGTGAGGCTGTGCTTTATTTGCCGCTCGCAAAGGGGGGAGTCGAATATTAATATTAGAGCCAAGTCACAGAATTGATAAAGGGAGAATACGTCGTTTGTTGAGTGAAATTGAGTATTTCCACTTCAATTCTTTTAATTCCCCCTAAATTTAGCGTTTCCTCTTAGGTTGTTGTACCTTAAAAATTACAGTTAAAAAACAATTGCTTACCAGGTAATTATTTGCTATTGGTCAATGTGAAGATAGTGATTTTTTTCACTTCCACACTCTCGTCGTTTTATTTCCAGTTGCATTTCCACTTGCAACTGGAAAAAGTCTCTCTACTCGTTTTTTTGCAAAAATATACGATGGCTTTGCTTTCAAAAATCATGTCGTATTTGGAGAGGTCCGTGACTAATACAGTTATCGAAATAAATGAAGAACAATTAAAACCGGAGTTTGATGAATTATTCAATCGCTCGGTCTTATTGTTAAAAGAAAATAAAATTTTTCCAGATGAGATCCAACAACAAATGCTTTTTGTTCATCTTAAAGCTATGGTAGTTCGTTCTCATACTGGTGAATCAATTCCAGAAATTGAAGTTGAAATGTTTGAAGAAATTTCTGAATTGTCACATGAATTAGCAAAACAAATTGTTTCAACGGTAAAAAACATTGCCTTTGAAGAAACCTATTTATTATCTGTTCATTTCGAAGTAGCGAAAGAGAACGAATTAACAAGTGAAATTGGAGAATAAAATGTCTGAGATTAAATTAGTCATTGGCGATCGTCTAGGTAAAGGCCAAAAAGTGGGTGCAGGCGCAGAAGCGGCTGGTGCAAATGTGACTGTAATTGCTGGCATGGCTGCAGATATGAAGTTGGGTGATGTAATGAAAGCAGAAGGCGCTGACTTAGGTATCTCTTTTTGTGGCAGTGGCGGCGCAGGTGCGATTACTGCGCAAACGAAGCATGGTTACAAAGCAAAATACGGTATGCGTTCTATTCAAGAAGGCGTAGCGGCAATTAACAGTGGTTACAATGTATTGGGTTTTGGTTTTAACGATGTTGAAGAATTAGGCCAGAAACTAGTCGAAGCGTATATCGCCAAACATTGCAGTTAATAACGCAGAGTTCATATTATGAAAAAATCTAGTCAAATAAGTATCACATTACAAGGGCAAGGTAAAAATGCAAAAGAAGCATTTATCAATGCAATTGGCAAAGTACAGTCTGAAATATTAAAAGATAATGAAAATATTATTCTTCGTATTGAGCCGGTTAATGTTGATGTTATTAAATCCGAAGTAAAAATAAAAAAAGAACGGTTCTTATTTTTATTTTTACCACGAGTGGTTGAAACCTATTTTATAACATTAGACGTTATGGTTGATGTGACATTATTTGAACTAGATAGTATCGATTTTAAACAGATTTAAAATCAAGCAAGACCAGCTGACAGCTGAGTCTTGAATAAATACTGAAACCTAAATATTAAGGTATCGAAGTATGTTTTTTACAATTTTAATCCAATCGTTAATTATTGGTGGTTTAGTGGGCGTTGCCATCGGTGTTGGTGCCGCGCGTATGTTCCATGCGCCTACAGTTCAAGGTATGGGAGCATTCCGTACTTTGGGAGAGTTGAACTCTTGTGAAGGCGAACCTGTCTCTCACTTCTCATTTGGTTTAGGTTTCTTCTTTAATGCTTGGGCATCTTCTGTGGCAGCGGGTGCATTTACTCAAGATGTTGACCATCGCATTATCCCGCATTGGGGCGTAGCAGCATTACTGGTGAAAAACCGCAATATTACTGAAACCCTCTACGACCCTAAAAAAATGGGTATTGCGTGCGGCATTATCGGCATGATTGTGGTGGCTTTTTTAAACAGTACCGCTTCGGCTGTGCCTGATTCTTTAAAAGATACGGCGGTCAATGTATTGGTACCGGCGGCAAATAACTTAGTGAACTTGGCAATGCCGGTGATCTTTTGGTTAGCAGCCATCGAAGCGGGCAAAAAATCGGGCTTTTGGGCCACCATATTTGGCGGTTTAGCACAAATGATCATGGGAAATGCGGTACCTGGTTTGGTGTTAGGCATATTGATCGGTAAAGGCGTAGAAGATGGCGGTTGGAATAAAGTGACGAAAACCATGTTAACAGCCGTGATTGTGTTGTTTGTGATGAGTGGTTACTTCCGTGGCTTTGATATGGAAATGTTGCATTCGTTCCACATCAGTATTCCGACTTGGTTACAACACAGTCATAACGTTATTAGCGGTCAATAAAGGGGAAATATGATGGATGAGAAACTAAAGAATAATTTTTGGTATGCCGAGTGGTCGTTCCCATTTTTTGTCGGGCTGTTGTCGGCCGGTATTTTTGCTGGTACTCACATGTACTACGTGTACCGCATTGGTGCATTTAATGAAGTGGCGTTTGTGTCCTTGTTGGGTTCGGCAATGGATAACGGTGCTTACGGCGCGGTAGCCGCTTTTGGTGCCAGCTTCTTGTTTGCGCGAATTATTGAAGGCTCGCTTGTTGGTATTTTAGATATTGGCGGCGCGATCCAAACAGGGGTTGGCTTAGGCATTCCGGCGCTATTATTGAGCTTTGGTATCGTTGCTCCGCTAGAAAACTTCACGCTGTCACTTGCTACAGGCTTTGCTTGTGGGGCTGTGATTGGCGGAATTATTATCTTGGCGAGGAAGTTTACTGTCGGGCAAAGTGACTCAACTTATGGCGCGGATGTGATGATGGGCGCGGGTAATTCTTCTGGTCGCTTCTTAGGTCCTTTGATTGTGATGGCAGCTATCCAAGCTTCAATCCCGATTGGTTTAGGTTCGATTGCCGGCGCGTTGATCTTCTATGTTTGGAATAAGCCGATTACCGGTGGCGCAGTATTAGGCGCAATGGCATTGGGCGCAATGTTCCCATTAGTCAGCTAACGATTAAGACGTGATTAAAATAGTCAATCTTCTTAATTAATAGTCGGGTACGGGTTATGTGTGATGTTCTGATCAAAAATGCAAAAACGCTCAATGGTGAGCAAATTGATATCGCGATTATCGCTGGAAAAATAGACAAGATAGGGACGCAACTGACATTAGACGCCAAACAGGTCATTGATGTTAAAGGACAAAGCTATGTCAGCGCAGGATGGATAGATTTGCATACCCATTGCTATGCCAACTCGCCAATTTACCACGATACACCTGATCGGGTTGGGGTAAGCACTGGCGTGACTACGGTGGTGGATGCGGGCAGTGTGGGCGCGAATGATGTCGATGATTTCTACCAATTAAGTCAGTTACAGAAAACCAATGTTTATAGCTTGTTGAATATCTCCAAAATTGGCTTGCTGCGTCAAAATGAATTGGCGGATCTAAATGATCTCGATGAAGGACTAGTCAGCGCCACATTGCAACGTCATGGCAATTTTGTTGTGGGGTTAAAAGCGCGCATGAGTGGCAGTGTGGTTGAAAATAACGGTATTGAACCGCTTAAAGTTGCCAAACGTATGCAAGCCAATAATGGGGGTTTGCCGTTAATGGTACACATTGGCAATACGCCGCCCAAACTCGATGATGTGGTGGATCTACTGGGCGAAAATGATGTGGTCACCCATTGCTATAACGGCAAACCAAACAAGATATTTACCCCGCAAGGCCAGCTTAAATCCTCAGTTCAGGCCGCGATGGAGAGAGGCATGAAACTCGATGTTGGGCATGGTGGGGCCAGTTTTAGCTTCGATGTGGCAGAAAAAGCCATCGCACAAGGTATCTATCCCGACACTATTAGTTCTGATATCTATTGTAAAAATCGTGAATTAGGGCCAGTTCGCAGCTTGGCCCATATCATGACCAAGTTTCTAAATATTGGTTTAAGTGTTGAGCAAATCATTGATTGTGTGACGATTAATGCCGCTCAGATGGTCCGCTTTACATTCAAAGGCCAGTTAGCGGAAGGATTTGATGCCGACTTAACGTTTTTCAATATTGAATCACAGCAAATCAGTTTAGAAGATTGCGAGCAACAAACACGTCAAGCAACACAACAATTTATGCCAGTGGCCGCGATGGTGGCTGGAGAGTTAACAATTACCGATTATGGGGTGCAGTTAAATGTCTTCAATTCATAACAAATATCAATTAAATGAAGTAATTAATGGTTCTGGTCGCATGACGATATTAGGCGTGTCGACTCCGAGTGACAGTGTCACCCAAGCGGTCAATCTAGGCTTAAGTCAATATTTTGAAATCAAAGATTTAGTAATTAAAACCGGTGAATACATCGCCGATTTGCTTGAAGCAGAAGCCGCGGTGGTGGTGTCTTGCGCCTCGGCGGGGATTGCGCAATCTATTGCCGCAGTGATCGTAAAAGATGATCAATATCGTTTAGAAAATTTGCATGCCCACTCGCATGATGTTCCGACTGAGATTGTATTGCCAAAGGGGCATAACGTTAATTTCGGCGCGCCGATCGGCACTATGGTCACACTCGGTGGCGGCACCTTAAAAGAGGCCGGTTATGCCAATGAGTGTACCCCCGAACATTTAGCCGCGGCGATTACACCAAATACGGCGGCGATATTTTATGTCAAATCGCACCACTGCGTACAAAAAAGCATCTTGAGTGTGGGGCAAGCAGCAGCGGTGGCCAAAGCGCATAACTTGCCATTAATTGTCGATGCAGCGGCCGAAGGGGATTTAAAAGCCTACTACAACATGGGCGCTGACTTAGTGTTGTACTCGGGCGCGAAAGCGATTGAAGGGCCGACCAGTGGTTTGGTGGTCGGGCGCAAACAATATGTAGACTGGGTGCGTTTACAATCACACGGAATTGGCCGCGCCATGAAAGTTGGCAAAGAAGGCATTTTAGGGTTAACCCAAGCGATTAGTGACTATTACACTCGCCATCATGAAAGCGGCGAAGAAATGATCGCCAAGATGGGTGATTTTTTGACTGAGCTTAATCGCCTAAATGGCATTGAAGCAAGCGTGACTTGGGACAGCGCAGGACGAGATATCGCCCGCACGCAAATTAGTTTCGATGAAGCGGCATTAGGCAAAACCACACCGCAAATTGTTGAAGCGTTAAAACTGGGCAGTCCTGCGGTGTATTGCCGTGGTTACAAAGCCAATGAAGGCAAAATTGAAATTGATGTACGCAGTGTGTCAAAGCAACAACTGGTCACTGTGTGCCAAAAACTGCGCACTATTATTGAGTAATTGATGCTGTTTCGATGCTACTCATAAGGTTGGGCAGCAACAAAAATCATAAGAGAGAATGTAATGAACTTGAACGCTAATTTTTATAAAAACCGTGTATGCCTAAATGTATTGGCAGGATCAGAAGATAACGCTAAAGACATTTACGACGCGGCAGAAGGGCATGTATTAGTGGGGGTGTTGTCTAAAAACTACCCCGATGTTGAAACCGCGGTTAACGCCATGCAAGCGTATGCAAAACGGATTGATAACGCGATTTCTGTTGGACTAGGCGCGGGCGATCCCAATCAATCTATGATGGTGTCGCAAATCTCCGGTCAGGTACAACCACAGCATATAAACCAAGTGTTCACCGGCGTTGCCACGAGCCGAGCATTATGCGGTCAAGATCACAGTATTATTAATGGCTTAATTTCACCAACCGGTAAAGTTGGTATGGTTAAGGTCTCAACCGGACCACTGAGTTCACAAAAACCAGATGGCATTATTCCGGCAGAAACCGCAGTGGCGATGCTAAAAGATATGGGCGGCAGTTCAGTTAAGTTTTTCCCTATGGGCGGCTTGAGTTCTCGTGAAGAATTTGCTCATATTGCTAAAGTATGTGCCGAGCAAGATTTTTGGCTTGAACCTACGGGCGGCATCGATTTAGACAACTTCGAAGAAATTATGCAAATTGCATTAGATGCTGGAGTCACCAAGATTATTCCTCATATCTATAGCTCTATTATTGATAAATCAACTGGAAACACACGTCCGGAAGATGTCGAAACACTACTTAATATCGTGAAGCGTTTACTGGCATAAAGACTACAATCGAGTTCTAAGACTCTAGATTATTAGACAAACGATGAATGAAATTAAATCGTTTCAGTTATATCCTTATTGATGCGTAATGGAATCCACAAATAGGTAAGGGTATCGCTCAATTGATCTATCAGCAATGATGGCTCAATTGGGCTTTTGTTATTTATGGTGTACTCAAATGATTTGAGTCATATCGGGTGTTTTTCTCTTCTTTCTGTATGGCGAAACCATGATCCAACTTGCATACCCTAGATTAAATATTATTTTTGAAGCCTTGCGTGAGCAGATATTACCGCAACAAGAATTGGCGCACCGTTGCCAAGTATCGACTCGAACTATCCGCACGGATGTGTCAGCGCTTAATGATACGTTAGCCAGTTATGGCGCTGAGATCGTTCATTACAAGGGAAAAGGCTACCAATTTGAAATTAACGATCAAGCCCGTTTCGCACAGTTAGATAAGCAAGATAAAAGCGGCAAAAAAGTGCCACATAGCCCTAAAGAACGGATAGTGCATCTGACTATGCGCTTATTGCTGCAACAAGATGAATGTAAGCTAGACGACTTAGCCAACACTTGGTTTGTAAGCCGCACTTCGCTGCAAGCTGATATGGTCGAAGTGCGAGAGATCCTCAATCAATATGATTTAATCATTGAGAGTAAAGCGTATCATGGCTTGGCTGTGGTGGGGAAAGAGCAGGCGATCCGCGCCTGTATTGCCCACGTCTTGTTTGAATTTCAGCACGATGACCAAGCATTATCCGAAGTCTATCAACAATATTTTCCCAATTCGGATGCGCAACAATTACGTGAGCATATCCTGACATTAATTATCCAACATGATATCCATTTAACCGATGAAGGGATCCACCATTTAGTTTTATATTGCAGTATTGCGCTGCATCGAATTTCGCAGCATCACTTAATTGATGAGTTTTGTGCGCCGGTGATCAGTCAAGAAGCGCATCTGACTGGCAAAGCATTAGCGCATCTGGTAAGTCGCTTATTAGAACAAGAACTGAGCAAAAGTGAGCTTGATTATTTGTGCCTGCAAATTGCTGCCAGACGTGTGATTGGTGCTAATACTTCCTATCTTGATAAGCGAAGTGAGCCGTTTCAACTAATTGATTATCTTCTTAATTATATCAATCAGCACTATTCTTATGATCTAAGAAATGATGACAAACTCAAACAAGATTTGTTGTCGCATGTCACTACAATGTTGCTTCGAGTCAAATTCCAGATCACTTTGCATAATCCGCTGGTGGATCATATTAAGCGTTACTACCCATTAGCACATGATATTACCGTCGCCGCGATGACGCAGTGGGGCATGTATACCATTCCCGCCGCCGAATTAGGGTATTTAGTTATGCATATTGGGGTCGGGCTCGAGCGAAATTACGCCCAAGATGCGCAGTATGTGCCGAGTGCAATTTTAGTGTGTAACCTCAGTATGTCGTTGCAGCGTTTAGTCGGATCGCAATTAAAACGAGCCTTACCTCAATTGGAGATCAGCCAATCAATCTCGACTCGTGAATATGAAAGTTTGGATCAAATTTCGGCTGATGTGGTGATCACCACCGAGCGATTAGCCAATAAAAATAAACCAGTATTAACGGTCTCGCCGGTTCCTACCCCCTTTCAAATTGACCAAATCAGTAAACATATTCTGACCTATCGAACTCCGCCTTACATTTTAGATAGCTTTTTTGATGCTCGTTATTTTAAAGTGCTGGATAAAAAGATGTCTCAAGCGGATTTGATCCAATTATTGAGTCAAGAATTGGCGCACGATGGTGTGGTACCAGAAGGATTTGCAGAGGCGGTGATGGAGCGAGAAAAAATCACCTCAACCATGTTGGGCGATGGGATTGCAATACCTCATACCGTTGGCTTAATTGCCAATCAAACTAAAGTTTATACTGTCTTTGCGCCAAAAGGCATTGACTGGGGCAATGGCAATATTGCACAGGTGATTTTCTTGTTTGCGATTAAAAAAGAAGATTACGAAGAAGCAATGGGCTTATACGAACTGTTTGTTACCTTTATGGATTCAAAAGCCGTCCCCGCATTGCTTACCTGCCGTGGGTTCGCGTCTTTTATTCACTTTGCTAAGCAATGTTGGTTGAAGTGTAAGAAAGAGTGGTGATGAGCTAGGCCATTTCTTTATAAGTCAAAAATAGACGAGCATCAAATTCGAGTTGATGATAATCCGGCTCAATATGACAACAAAGTGCATAGAAGGCTTTGTTGTGATCTTTTTCTTTGATGTGTGCCAGTTCATGCACCACTAACATTCTGAGTAGTGGTTCGGGCGCATCTTTAAAAATCGACGCAATGCGGATCTCGTTTTTAGCTTTTAGTTTGCCGCCGTGATTACGCGAGACAAAAGTGTGCAAACCTAGTGCATGATTAACCACATGAATTTTAGGATCGTAAATGACTTTAGAAAGTGGCGAGGATTTTTTTAAGTAACGATTTTTAATTTGCATGGTGTACTCATACAGGGCTTTTTCTGTTTTGAGAGCATGCATTTTAGGGTATTTAGTTTGCACCCACGATTCGAGTTTACCATTGGCGATCAGCTGGTCGACTTGAGTTAAGACTTGCTGCGGATAGCCTTGTAGGTATTTAAGCGAGGGATTGTTTTTCATTGGCTGTTCTTTTTATCTGGTCGATGATTGACGTTGCTAATTGCTAATTGCTAATTGCTAATTGCTAATTGCCATATTATACCCATTCCATCAATTTAATGATCGCTCAAAATTGAATACAGAGAAAAGTGTCAAAGGCCATGGATGGCCTTTTCTCAAGCGACCAAGGACGGATCAGCGTCTTTTTTGCGTATTCAAATTGATCAAATATTAAATGAAATAGGTATTAACAGTAGCAACGCCAATTCGATGTGCTTATCTAAACGGAAGCTTTAAATTGTGCTTTGCGTAAACGGTTAAGAGCCGCCATCACATCGAGCGTTCTTGGTTTTGCTAAATCGCCATTATTTGGTAACGCTTGATGCCAGTCACCGGCTAGATACTGTTCGAACGCTTGGGCAGGGTTTTCACTCCAACCCTGTTGCTGCGATAACAAGAACCACAACCAACCTATGGTGTTTAATTCACAAATCGATTCAATTTGCTCAAGCGCTGAAAGATTAACGTGCTCTTTACCAAAGCGAAGGGTGTGAGTGCCTTTGCCTTGAATACGGAATTTACCTTCGGCTAAGATCTTTTGTAAGCAGCCATTTTGTAATGAACGCGAAGGATGAACCACCAATTCGCCTTCAACTTCATGGCTACGTTGGCTTGGGTGTTGTTCAATAACTTGCTTTGCTTTGGTGGTTACATCTAGTACTTGGTAGTCGTGCATTTGGATCACGGTGTCGGCCACATCAAAATAATCGCCCGAGCCGCCCATCACGATGATCGATGAAACGCCTTGTTGATCGCGCAGTTGACCAATGCGATCCACCAGTGGGGTAATAGGCTCATCGCCTTTTGCCACTAATGCCTGCATACGTTCATCACGGATCATAAAGTTGGTGGCGGAAGTATCTTCATCAATCAAAATCGTAGTCGCGCCGGCTTCAAGGGACTCTTGTAACCACGCCGCTTGTGAGGTCGAACCGGAAGCATCTTGAGTCGAGAAATCACTGGTGTCTTTGCCCATTGGCAGATGATTAATGTAGTTGGATAAATTTAAGTTGTGCACACTGCGACCATCTTCGGCGCGGATCTTCATCGCTTGTGGATCGGTAACAATATATTCACGTCCATCGCTAGGAATATGATCGTAAATAGAGCGCTCAATCGCGGTCAGTAGGGTCGATTTACCATGATAACCACCACCAACAATCAAAGTGATCCCTTTGGGAATACCTAAACCACGGATATGACCACGATGCGGAGTATGCAAGGTGACCGCTAAAGAATCTGGCGCGCTAAAAGTGATGGCATCTTTCATCGGTAAATCGCAATCGCCAGATACGCGAGGTAAAACGCTGTTATCGGCCACAAATGCCACTAAGTTATTGGCGGCCAGTTGACTGCGTAGCGCGGCTTGGTCTTCGGCAATTTCGCAATGACGTTTTAATGCCTCGATATCAATTTCGCGCGCAAGAGTGGCGCGGCGAATGAATTTTGGCAGGTGGAAGGTCAAAATGTTAATCGCTTTTTTACCTAAGATCTGACGACCATCGGCAGGTAAATTGACGCGAAAACGCAGCTCAATTCCTTGTTCAGTGAATAATACCGCGGTGTGATCTAAAATCGTTTGGCCATTAAATGCAATATCAACTGTCGCTTCAGGTTGCGCTAATTTGGAAAAATAGCGAGCAATGAAATCACGCGCAGAACGTTGATAATCTTCTGATTCTTCTAGTAACCATTTGAGATCGGTTAATGACCAAGCTCGTTTAGCTCGCAATCGAGAAGCGGTGGCATGCGGGTCGCCTTGAACCGTATCGATAAAAAGATCGAAGTCAGTAAAATCGTATTGTCCCTTGATTTGTTGATAGGCACGATAGTTTTGTTTTTCGATGTTTTTCAGCGCGAAGATCAGGGTTTCCATAGATTATCAGTTTCACTTTTATAATGAGGCAAAATTTAGCCGCTCAGTATAACCTGAATTGGGATTTAGGCGAAGAGCTTAAGTATATAAAGCCCATCGGTGTACACGGCAAGATCATTGTGAATTGGTCGATATTAGGGGTAGGTATTGGATTCTTTTTTTGTTACGCGTTAGTGCACCTAAATTGAATTCTTGCTCAAAAAATGCAATTGAACTATTATTTGTACGTTATTTTGTACCTTCTGGAGTTTGATATGAGCCGTATACATTTCGATCAAGATATTCAGCCTCTTTCTGAATTTCGTGCTGGTGTCACCTCATTTATTAAGCAAATAAATGAAACCCGTCGTCCTCTTGTCATTACTCAACGCGGTAAAGGTGTCGCTGTTGTACTTGATGTTGCTGAATATGAAGCAATGCAAGAAAAAATAGAGTTACTTGAAGAATTGCGAACAGCAGAAGCTCAATTCGCTTCTGGCTTAGGTGTATCTAATGAAGAGGCTCGAGATCAAGTATTAGGGCGTATTAAATGATGAAAGTCGTTTGGTCTCCATTGGCTCTTGAAAAGCTTGGTGATGCTGCTGAATTTATTGCTTTAGATAGCCCTGCAACGGCTAAAAAATGGGTAAATGAAGTATTCGACAAAACAAATTCACTTGGAACTATGCCTGAAATGGGACGAATGGTTCCAGAAATGCCACACACAAATTATCGTGAAATTCTGTTTGGTTATTATCGTATTATTTACAGTGTAGGTGTGGAAGTCCGTGTATTGACGATTCGTAATTGTCGTCAGATATTAACTGAAAACGATTTTTAACACGGAGTTTGCAGCAAAAAAGGTTCTGTTGGTTTCGCGAAAGTGTGCTGATCTAGTTTTGCTTGATTTTTGCACGCACCGTTAACCACTTAATGTAGTGTTAATTTTCAATACCCGAGTTAATCAATCTTTCTGGTCATCTCTTTCATCTTGGAAAGTGTTATGCGCCTAACATGAAAAATCCAAATTTTTGATCAGAGGATAGTATCCTCAGGCAAGTGTCGCTCAGAGTCGAACTGGAACTTGTTCGACTCTTTCTCGAGCGTACTTATGCCTTGTCAGAAAAATTATGTAAAACTTAGTCCACCAATGCTTGTAATTCATCAATACTAATATCTTGGTTGTAATCGACATTATCAAAATCAAAACCATTGATTTGCATAAATTCTTTTTTAAGGCCTTGATAGTCGCCAATTTGTTTAAAGTTATCCGCAGTCATATTGTCTACGATGGCTTTAACTTGCGCTTGAGTGGCGTCATCTAGTTCCCAATCATCGATGCGGATCAAGCGTTCGGCATCAACCGGAATATCATGTTGGACATCTCCATCTAGCGCATGATTATAAAGTTTGGTGGTAAACAAGCGCTGCATTTGTTCAATACAACCTTCATGAGTACCGTTTTCTTTCATCACTTTATACAGCGCAATCAAATAAGGCGTTAAAGTAGGGATAAAGACACTGGCTTTAGTCACTAATGCCTTACACACACTGGCGTGCGCAGAACCATTAAAGTTGCTCATTTTTAAGTTCAAAGAATGACTGGCTTGATGTAAATCGACTTTGGCCCAACCTAGCGTGCCATCGCGATAAATAGGGGCGGTGATCTCACTGCCAATGTAGGAAAATGCCACGGTTTTACAGCCTTCAGCCAAAGATTCACTGTTAATTAAATCGTCAATCCAACTTTCCCAATCGGAGCCGCCCATGACTTTGAGGGTTGACTCAATTTCAGCATCGCTTGCCGCTTCAACCGTGCTCTCATGCCATGAGTCATCTTCTAATAACACGCTTGCACCAGTGACGCTGTCACCGATTGGTTTGATGCTGGAGACCCATTTCTCTCCGGTTTTATGATCTGGGCGCATTCCAGTCGCTAAACTATAAATGACCAGATCAACTTCACCTTCAAAGTAAGTTTCAATCGCTTCAACCACTTGGGCGCGTGTTTGTTTGGCAAATGCATCGCCGACGATATTAATCGCAATGCGACCTTCTTTTTCGGCTTCTTTTTTGAAAAAGATATTATTGTACCAACCTGCGGTGCCGACTCCTTTTTCTGATGGGCCACGCTCAAAAGACACCCCAATGGTATCGGCTTGACTGCCACCAAACGCAAGGGCAATACGAGAAGCCAAACCAAAGCCCGATGAAGCGCCTAAAATCAAGACACGCTTAGGACCATTTTTAATAGCAGCAGCTTGCTTTACGAATTCGATTTGTTGTTTTACTGCCGCTTCGCAACCATAAGGATGAGCTGAACGGGCAACAACGCCTTTAATGATGGGCTCAATGATCATGTTGAATCCTATTTATCTAATTGGTGTAACCATCTTGAATTGAAATTACGGCTTGTGAAATCATTGAGATCGGCTCAATAACAGTAAATTCAATCGATTTGGTTACCTTTGAAAAAGTAATGAGAAAAGTTCTAAATTTAGAATAGGAGGGTTTAGCGATAAATTTATTGCGCCAAACAGGTATAAAGGGCATTTTTTTTGAATAAATGTGATTAAATTGTTTCAGATCATGAATAAGAAACGCCATATCACATTGATATGGCGTAAGTCACGATTTGCATAACTGTTATAAATTTGTGTGAACTTGGATCATTTTAACCTGAACTTATAGAATAGGTTGCAGCTGAGTCGCCATAAACTGGGCGATCCACGGTTGTGCTTCGGCTTTTGGGTGCAGTCCATCTTTTTTCATTAACTCAGGTTTGACGATCACATCTTGTAAGAAAAATAGTAACAAAGGGATGTTTTGTTGTTTGGCCAATTCAGGGTATAAATTAGAGAAAGCTTGGGTATAACGTTTACCATAGTTCGGCGGAACCATAATTTGCATTAATGCTACTTGGCTACCGGAACCTTGGCTTAATTTGATTATTTGAGTGAGGTTTTGGCTGATGGTCGCGGGGGGAAAGCCTCTTAACCCATCATTAGCGCCTAATTCGATCACCACCCAATCTGGGTTATGTTGTGATAATAATGCCGGCAGGCGAGCTAATCCGTTACCCGATGTATCACCAGAGATACTGCCATTTATCACCGTGGCGTTAATGCCTTTGGTTTTTAATTCTTTCGGTAATAATGACGGCCAACTTTGCTCGATTGCCATTTGATAGCCAGCACTTAAGCTATCGCCCAAGATTAAAATCGTTGGATTTTGTTGGCTTGCTTGCGCCATATTTATCTGTGTTAAGGATGTTACACACAGCATTATCATTAAGGAGAATATTCTCATCATGTCTCAATCACCTATCGTTCATTCATCTGCAACAACATCGACTCTTAACTCTGAGTCTACCGCGTCAGATCCTAAAAAGGTAGCGGTGATCACGGCGCAAAACGTTGCAAAAGTTGTCAGCACCAAACAAGAGCAACTCACGATTTTACACCATGTAACGCTGAGCATTAATGCAGGGGAAAGTGTGGCATTAGTGGGGACTTCTGGCGCAGGAAAATCGACCTTAATGACCTTGCTGGCAGGGCTAGATACCGCCACCAGCGGCGAGATCAGTTTACTGGGGAAACCGTTATCGAGTTTAGATGATGAAGCCAGAGCGGCGCTTCGAAGTGATGCAATTGGTTTTGTGTTTCAAAGTTTTTTGCTTATTCCCACATTATCGGCATTAGAAAATGTCACGCTTCCTTGTTTGTTAAAAGGTGAGAAAGAAGACATTCAACGTGCGACTGCATTGTTAACTGAAGTCGGGCTGAGGCTCGTATACATCATACTCCAAGCCAATTATCGGGTGGTGAGCAGCAACGGGTTGCATTGGCTCGTGCATTTATGATCAAACCTCAAATTTTGTTTGCCGATGAACCGACCGGTAATTTAGATCAGATCACTGCCACTAAAATTATTGAGCAACTATTTGAATTGAATCAGGCGCATGGCACCACATTAGTGTTGGTGACGCATGATAATGAACTGGCGCAACGTTGCGATCGTATTTTCCAGATGCAAGCGGGATATTTAGAAGAAAAAACCACTGGAGGCGAATAATGGGTAATTCTCATCACTCCGCGAACACGGGGTCTCTGCCTAATAAGGCCTTATTAAAGTGGAGTTGGCGCGAAATCAAGCATGGTCAATTATGGCCAGTGGCGATGGCGCTTACTTTGATCATTGCTTGTGTGTTTGGACTTGCAGCCTTAGCCGATAGGCTCGATCAAGTGGTGATGAACCAAGGTAAAAATGCTTTAACTGCTGACACTGTTTTTCGTTCATCCAATCCTTTGCCGCAAACGTTACTAGATGATGTTGCGAAAAAATCGGTTCAAACCGCGACTTTAACCCGTTTTGCCACCATGGCATTTAGCGACAACAGTATGCAATTAGTGACGGTGAAAGCGGTGGATTCGGCTTATCCATTACGTGGTGAAATGTTATTGCAAGGAAAAAAAAGAGCACAAAAGAAACAAGCATCACAACCAAAATCAGTCTCACAAGGCGATAACTCGATTTCAAATCATGTTAATAACAATCAATTGTGGCTTGAACCTCGGGTAATGGATCAACTGCAAGTTAAAATTGGTGACAATGTCACGATTGGCGATGCCGATTTCAAGGTGTCAGGGCAGGTGTTACAAGAGCCTGGTTTAGCCTTTAATCCGTTCCAGCAAATGCCCAGTGTGTATATTCATCAATCGGATGTAGCCAAAACGGGCGCGGTGCAAGTCGGGAGTCGCGTCAGCTTTCGCTTATTTATTAACGCCTCACAAAACCAAATAGACGCACTTAAGAAGCAGATTGAACTGACCCCAAGCGATCGCTGGATCGATCAAGATTCACAGAGCCGTACCTCGGAAGTTTTTGAGCGGACAAAACAATATTTATCATTAACGGTGGCGATTGTGATTGTTATGGCGGCGATCACCTTAGTGTTAACCTGTCAGCATTATGTTGCCAGTCGTCGTCAAACCATTGTGATGTTAAAAAGTTTAGGTGCACAAAAACAGTGGCTGATCCGTTGGCTGTCATTGCAAATTGGCAGTTTGTTTGTGATTGGTATGGTGATTGGCGTGATATTAGAAGTTTTATTACGCATTCCATTAACCGACGTATTGCCAGATCCGCTACCAAGCTATGGCTGGATGCCGTTGGTTTTCTCTATCGGTACTTGTCTTGCCATTGGTATTCCAGCATTAGGGATCCCGTTATTAGGTTTACTTAACACCTCTGCCGCGTCTGTTATGCAAGACTCAGCGGCCAAAATATCGAAAAAAGCATGGAGCTTAGTATTACTGCCATTCGTGTTATTAATTCTTGCGTATGGCAGTAATGTTTTAGTGTGGATGGTGCTTGCCAGTATTATGGTACTGTTTGTATTGCTGGCGATCATTAGCCTTGGGGTAGCTCGCTTATTACAACGATTACCCGCCACACCGGCGTTAAAGTTGGCATTAAGTCGGATTAATCGCTCCTCGCTTGCCAGTGGCATTCAATTTGGGGCATTAGCCTTATCATTAATGTTGATTGCTATGATTTGGTTGGTACGCAATGATTTACTCAGTGACTGGCAACAAACTCTGCCGCCCGATGCGCCGAATGTGTTTGCTCTTAATATTGCCGATCATGAAAAAGACGCCTATCTACAACAGTTAGATCAGGCGAAGTTGATCCGCTCGCAAGCCTATCCGATCATTCGAGGCCGCATTAGTCAGATCAATGGCGTTGACGCGAAAGAATATGCCCATGGTGAAGATAAGAGTGATTCTCTGCGCCGCGAGTTAAACTTTACTTGGGCCGATTCATTGCCGCAAAGTAATGATTTGCTCGAAGGCACATGGGGTGAATCAGGCAGTGTGTCAGTTGAGTCCGGTGTTGCTGATGACTTGGGCTTAAAAATTGGCGATACCGTGTCATTTGTGATCAGCAGTCAAACCGTTAGCGCTAAGGTGAATACGATTCGAAAAGTGCATTGGCGTGAAATGAAGCCCAATTTTTACTTTATTTTCACCCCTGATGTTTTAAAAGATATTGCTGGTACTTGGCTTGTGAGTTTTAAAGCGCCTCAAAGCAAAAACATGGAGGTTGAAACTGAGCAGCTCGATGGCAATTTATTCTTAAATACATTATCGCGCGATTACCCAACTGTGAGTTTGATGGACATTCGAACCATGGCGGGGAAAATCCAAGTGCTACTGACTCAAATTGTTTGGTCGATCACCGTATTGGCGGGGTTAGGGGTAGTCGCAGGATTGTTGCTGATCTTTACTTTGTTGCGGTTGAGCTTGTCGCAACGTCAGCAAGAAATCCGCTTATATCGAACTTTAGGTGCCAGTCGTAAACGTATTAACCGCACTGTGTGGTATGAATACGGCATCATGGCATTGATTGCCGGTTTAGTGGCCTGTGTTGGGGCAGAAGCAAGTGTCGCCAGCATCATGAAATGGGGATTTGAGTTAGAACCTACTTGGCATTGGGGGTTGTGGTTCAGTCTGCCAGCATTGGCTTTTGTTACTTTAGCTTTGGTGCTGAAAACACTGATCAGCCAATTGTTGGTGCCTATGAATAAAGTAAACGATTAACTGCTTTGTGGAATAGTTTGTGAGTTATCCACAAAAACGGTGGATAAATATTGGGATAACTCACAGGTACTTTTGAGGGGGTCGGCTTGAAAGCCACGTGCTGTCATTGTTAGAGAAATTTGGTTATACACATTTATTAAAAATCAAAAAAGTGAATAGATTGAGTCAAGCTATATTTGCGTTATTTTTCATAAAAAAAGTAGACAAGTTTTCAAATTTTCCTCGAAAAAACTGACCAAAATGATAGGGTAATCACAGGAGTTTACAACCTGCTGTAATATTGCATTATGCTGGTTGTTTTAAGGGCGGTTTTTGCAAAAAATCGTGGTTTCTAGCTTAAAAATAGCATGATATTTTTGTTTATTCGTTTTGCTAAAAAATCTTTTAGGCTGACATCCCAGCCATTATGCTTTTAACCAATATCTCGTCCTCGTTATGGATTATATACCTAGTTAAATAGGTATGACTTTAGGATTATCAAACACACTATGTCAGCACCTCATATTGGTATTATTGGTGGTGGAATTGCAGGGGCAACCGCCGCCTTGCATTTTGCTGAATTGGGATTAGACGTTTCTATTTTTGAGCGTGGACCAAGCTTGGTTGATGGTCCACCGATTTGTCACTTGCATGCGGGTGGCAACTTATATCGAGAGATCTCCCAACAGCAGTGTGTCCAATTACTGCAAGAATCAATTGAAACGGTCAAGTTATATCGTCATACCTTAAATGTACGTCCGACCGTAATTGCCGTGCCTAAACAAGATAAAGGCCAACCAGAAGATTTACTGCCGCGTTTAGAAGTGATCAAACAGGCTTACCATCAATTAGTGGCGAGCGATCGGTCTAATCAAGTGTTGGGAGACCCTGATCATTACTATCAATTATATTCCAAACACGATCTTGAAAGGTTAGCGAAACAAGCGGTGCCAAAACCTGATGATATCAGTGAAGCAAGTTTAGATGAATGGATGATCCCGTTTGCCAAACAAGTGGATTTAAATACCCTGAAGTTTCCGGTAGTGCTGGTGCAAGAATATGGCTTAAGTGTGTTTCGTTTATCTGCCACGGTGAACATTTCGCTGCAACAACTGCCCAATTGTCATGTTTACACCGATACCACCGTCACTGGGGTTAATGAATCCTGCTATTCAGATGGTAAAACCAATTCAGACATTAAAACCGATGCAGACGTTAAAGCGAATGTAGACGGTAAAGGGAATGCAGACAATAAAACCAAGTGGAATATCCATTTTCAACCGTCCGTTTCACCAACCAGTGGGATGGGGGATCACAGCCGCAGTGTTGAAGTTGATTATTTGATTAATGCTTCCGGCTATCAAACTGGCACGGTCGATGATTGGATCAAAGCACCACGTTCACGCTTAGTTGAATTTAAAGCGGCCTATGTGTCTCGTTGGTTAGAGCATGATGGCATGTGGCCAGAGGTGATTTTTCATGGTGAGCGTGGAACCCCGCAAGGTATGGCGCAATTAACACCGTATCCCGACGGCTATTTTCAACTGCACGGGATGACGGAAGACATCACCTTGTTTAGTGATGGGGTGGCTAAATCGACCGCAGAAAGTTCTCAACCTAAACTACCGGCCTATTTGATCAATAAAATGATCCGTGGTTGGGATGAGAGCCAACAAATTGAGCGTACCAATAAAGCCATAGCTCACATGGCGCAGTTTATTCCAAGCTTTGCGAGCGCCACTGTCGGCGGAAAACCACTATTTGGCGCACAACAAGTTCCGGGAAGTGATATTTCCTTACGCGCGGCAAGTGTGTCGTTTGTGGGAGATAACTATGCACGTTTAGAGATAGTAAAAGCGTCATCGGCGATTGAAGCGGCGAAACAAGTTGAAGCAGAGTTATATAATAAAGGCTATTTGAGTGCTTCAGATTCAATTGCGCGTGATCCCGTGTCCGCACGATTAGAGCTTCGCCAAGTATTAAGCAAAGCATTCCAATTAGCACAGCAAAGGCATTACCCAACCGCATTAGCCGATATTGGTGGTGTCAATCGAGATGATTAGTCAACATACTGTGCCGTATCTAATCGATTTGACGGATATCGACCGTGCTCGCAACAGGGCAGTGATCACTTAAATGATGATATAGCGCTTCTTCTCGGCTAAACAATACCTGTTTACCTTGCGAGGCGCGCCCCGGTTTGCTGATGATAATATGGTCAATCAAGCTTGGGTAGCGATACAGCTCATTAGGATCATTTCTCGATTTCACCTGACAAAATGCATCTGTGGTGGCGGTTACCAATTCAACTTGTCTTTCAATACCTTTATTCAACGTTAACCATAACCAATCATTTTGCGATGAATTTCCGTGAAAGGAGAGGTTGTGATTAAAATCGCCCATCACAATAAACGCTTCTTTATTGTTAAGTCGGGTTTGCATCCATTGATTAAGTTTCTTACCTTGTTGACTTAACTGACTGCAATTTTTACTGCGCGATTTCTTGCCAATACAACCTTGCTTTAAATGAACCGATAACAAGTGCACGTTAGGCTCACCGATCCGTTTTAACACCACATAAGTGCCAAAACGCAATTTTGAATTGGGTGACATGATCAGATCGCGCGGATCACTCACTTTCCATTTTTTAGAAATAGCCAAACCTGTGTATTGATTGACATCGGAGAATTGCTTGGATTTGTTCGATGACCAAGATCTATCGGAGAGATAGATGTGATAAAAAGGCCCCACCACTTTTTTGATGGCCGCTTTTGAATCGACTTCTTGAAAAGCTAAAATATCGGCTTGAATCGCAACAAACTTGTCATTGAGTCGGGCGAAGTCTTGCGAAGAGCGTTTACTTTGAGGAATACTTCGGCTGGGCTTGGTCGTGAGCCATTCTAAGTTCCAAGTCGCCACATTTAAGTCATTTGCCTGCACCGTCGGCGCAAAGAAACCACAAAAACCAGACAAAACCAAAGCAAGCATTGGAGCGGTGAAATTTCGCATTTTATTCCTTTAAAAAATGAAAATAGTAGTTGCTATTTAGGTTATTTTGAGTGTGGTAAATTACTATTTATTGACCTAAGTTTAGCGACTAAGTGACGCATAAAATAGTATGTAATTTGAAATAAAAGCGTTTTCATCCTTGACCGCGATCTTGAACACCAAGATCGTATTGATCTTCATCGCACCCATCCTTTTATTGATCTAAATCAAGAGCTCATTTGGTGTAAAATCGATAATGTGCACCATATATTGTGTCTTGGTTGGTTTTTAACCCTATATAATGAATTTGTCAGTAGGAAGAACGTTTTGATGACTAAATTAATCGTAATAAAAAGAGATGGGGCAAAAGTGCCATTTCAACAAGATCGTATTGTTGCTGCGGTAGAAAGCGCGGCGGAACAGTCCGATCAAGCATTGAAAGATTATGCCCAGTCTGTTGCTCAAAATGTTGAAACCAAACTGACGGCTCAGTGTCATCCAGATCTGCAAGGCATACACATAGAAGAAATCCAAACATTAGTCGAAAATGAACTGATGCAAGGCTCGTATAAAGGGTTGGCACGCGCTTATATTGAATATCGTCATGATCGTGATATTTCGCGTGAAAAAACCAGCGCTTTGACCAAAGAAATTGACGGATTGATCGAGCAAAACAATACTGACATTTTAAATGAGAATGCCAATAAAGATGGCAAGGTGATCCCAACTCAACGTGATCTTCTCGCCGGTATCGTGGCCAAACACTATGCGAAACAGCACATTCTTCCGCGTGACATTGTAACGGCGCATGAAGTGGGTGATATTCATTATCATGATCTTGATTACGCGCCGTTCTTCCCAATGTTCAACTGTATGTTGATCGATCTAAAAGGCATGCTGACGGGCGGCTTTAAAATGGGTAACGCTGAAATTGACACCCCAAAGTCCATTTCAACCGCAACCGCAGTGACCGCGCAAATCATTGCTCAAGTGGCCAGTCATATTTATGGCGGCACCACCATTAACCGCATTGATGAAATTCTAGAACCGTATGTTCATGCTAGCCATGCTAAGCAATTGAAGCTGGCGCAACAGTGGGATATTCCTAATCCACAAGAGTTTGCCCGTAAACAAACCGAAAAAGAATGTTACGACGCTTTCCAATCTTTGGAGTATGAAGTCAATACACTGCATACCGCGAATGGCCAAACGCCTTTTGTGACCTTTGGTTTTGGTTTAGGCGAAAGCTGGGCCAGTAAACTGATCCAACAATCTATTTTGCGTAACCGTATTGCGGGTTTAGGTAAAAATCGTAAAACGGCTGTATTTCCAAAGCTTGTATTTGCGATCCGCGATGGCTTAAACCATAAACCAAGCGATCCGCATTACGATGTTAAGCAACTGGCGCTTGAATGTGCCACCAAACGTATGTACCCAGATATTCTTAACTACGACAAAGTAGTGGAAGTTACCGGTTCGTTTAAAACCCCAATGGGCTGTCGTAGTTTCCTTGGTACTTATGAAGAAAATGGCGAGTTGATCCACGATGGTCGGAATAATATCGGGGTTGTGAGCTTAAACTTGCCACGCATCGCGATTGAAGCTCATGGCAGTGAAGACGAATTCTACAACATCTTAGAAAGCAAATTAGTATTAGCGAAGCGCGCATTAGACACTCGTATTCAACGTTTAGAAAATGTTAAAGCTCGTGTTGCACCAATTTTATATATGGAAGGGGCATGTGGCGTTCGTCTAAAAGCCGATGACAACGTTGCCGAGATTTTCAAACATGGTCGTGCTTCGATTTCGCTGGGTTATATCGGTTTACATGAAACCGCTACCGCATTGTTTGGTACAGAAAAGCACTTATACGACGATGAAAAAATGCGTCTAAAAATGCTGCGCATCGTCAATCGCTTAAAAGATACAGTTGATCGCTGGACGAAAGAAAGCGGTTATGGTTTTAGCTTGTATGCGACGCCAAGTGAGAATTTATGTAATCGATTCTGCCGTTTAGATGCCAAACAATTTGGTGTCATTGATGGCGTAACCGATAAAGGTTACTACACCAACAGTTTCCACTTAGATGTGCAAAAAACCGTTAACCCATACGATAAAATTGACTTTGAAATGCCATATCCAGAAGTCTCTAGCGGTGGCTTTATTTGTTATGGCGAATTCCCAAATATGCAACATAACGTTGAAGCACTCGAAAACGTATGGGATTACAGCTATAACCGCGTGCCTTATTACGGTACCAATACTCCAATTGATGAGTGTTATGAGTGCGGCTATACCGGTGAGTTTGAATGTACTAGCAAAGGCTTTACTTGTCCGAAATGTGGTAATCACGATTCAACCAAAGTATCGGTCACTCGTAGAGTTTGTGGTTATTTAGGCAGCCCTGACGCTCGTCCATTTAATGATGGTAAGCAGGAAGAAGTAAAGCGCCGAGTTAAGCATTTATAATTATACCCGTCATACTTGAAGCTACAGCTTCGTTGACTTCATTATTTAGGCTATAGACAGAAAAATCTAAGACCAAACGCAGCATAAGTCCTTAAGCTGCGTTTGTTGTTTTAGTGGTGTTATTTTGGATTTGGAAGTGAATGAATATTTCTCAATATTATCCCATTGATGTGATCAATGGCCCAGGTACGCGTTGTACCTTGTTTGTGTCTGGTTGTGTCCATCAATGTAAAGGATGTTATAACCAGTCAACTTGGTCACCGAGTTCGGGGTCGTTATTCACCCAAGAAAATCAAGACACGATTATTCGAGATCTGCTTGATACTCGAATAAAGCGCCGCGGATTATCACTTTCTGGCGGCGATCCACTTCATCCTGATAATCTTGATGATGTCTTGGCACTATTGCAGCGTGTTCGTAAAGAATGTGTCGGCAAAGATGTCTGGATGTGGAGTGGATATACACTGGCAGAGTTGAATGCTAAACAACAACAAGTTGTGGCATTGGTGGATGTGCTGGTGGATGGTAAGTTTGAACAAGAATTAGCCGATCCAAGTTTGAACTGGAAGGGCAGTGCTAATCAGGTTATTCACTACTTTAGTGAGCTAGATTAGGCGCACTTGATCTTTAGTGATTCAATTTTGTTCGAGAAAAGCGTTATAGGTAAGGCAAGCCGTATGAAGTCTCGTTGCTAAGTATTGTTAATCGTTATTAAAAAAATCGATGAGAGTTAAATTCTCATCGATTTTTTTTTGTGCCAATGGTAATTTGACACTAATTGTATCATTTCACAGGGTTGTGTCTTATGTTATCTCATCTTACTGCGCCTCAAGCAGATCCTATTTTATCGCTTTCAATTGCCTATCGCGCCGATCCTCGCGCTGAAAAGGTCGATTTGGGTATTGGCGTTTATAAAAATAGCCAAGGCCAAACACCGATCATGGCAGCGGTTAAACAAGCTCAACAACGCCAAACCGAACAACAAACCAGCAAAGCGTATGTTGGTCTTGCCGGTAACGAAGTATTTAACCAATGCATGATCGATCTGATTGTCAAAGATACTTCGGCTTATTCTCGCGTGTCAGCCATTCAAACCCCCGGAGCCAGCGGCGCATTACGTATGTTGGGCGACTTAATCAAGGTGGCACAACCGGATACTACCGTTTGGATTTCGAACCCAAGTTATGTTAACCATCGCCCAGTGATGGAAGCGGCGGGCTTAAAGGTGCGTTATTACCAATATTTCGATCCTCAAACGCGTCAAGTTGACTCCCAAAAAATGCTGCAAGATCTATCATGCGCGGGTAAAAATGATGTGGTACTGCTGCATGGTTGTTGCCATAACCCAACGGGCGCGGATATTAGCTTGAGTGACTGGAAAGCGATCACCGAGCTGGCGCATAAAAATGGTTTTACTCCGTTTGTGGACATTGCTTATCAAGGATTTGGCGATGGACTTGAACAAGATGTCGCGGGGGTGAAATTTATGGCAGATAATGTTGAAGAGATGCTGATCACCGCGTCTTGTTCTAAAAACTTTGGTTTATACCGTGAGCGTACAGGCGCAGCGATTGTGGTAGGAAAGAACCAACAGCACACCGATAATGCCAAAGGAAAATTAATGACTTTGGCGCGCTCAACTTACACCATGCCACCTGATCATGGCGCAGATTTGGTCGCAACCGTGTTAACCGATGCCGATTTAACTCACACCTGGAAACAAGAATTAGTGGTGATGCAGCAACGATTGGTCGGTTTACGCACCGCTCTGTGCCAAGAATTGAACACGACGCACAATATGGATCAATTTGACTTCATAAAGTCACACAAAGGCATGTTCACTGTGTTAGGATTTTCATCACAACAAATGCTGCAATTGCGTGAAGACTATGGAATTTATGGCGTAGGTGATGGTCGTATTAACATTGCAGGCTTGCAAGAAAAAGACATAGAGTATGTTGCTAACGCGATTGCAACATTAGCAAGATAATCATACATCCAAAAAACGTGTATAATTAATCCTATAAATCTAAATAATGATGACGTTTGTCGTCATTATTAAAAATTGAATTAAAAAAAGGTTAGTATAATGAAAAAATGGGGCTTTCTCTTTCCTGTCATCTTATCTGTTGCTGTGGTCGGCTGTTCTACAACGCCACCACCTGCATCAACCGATTCGACAACCACAAGCAGTACTGTAAAGAAAGATGATGCCACCGCAAGCAATACTGCTGCATCAAAATCTGACGCAGAAAAAGCGGCGGCGGCAAAAACAGACCCAGCAAAGTTGTCACCTAAAGAAAAGCACCCTAATGTAAAACCTAAGCCAATGCCAACCGTGACGCCGAAGAAAGCTCACGCGATCACAACAGGCACTAAAACGCCAGAAGGCAAGCTGATCTTAGGTCAAAAAGAGTGGATCCATATTGATTGGCTAGATATTAACGTTCCTGCTCGTATTGATACTGGCGCGACCACTTCATCAGTCAGTGCTATTGATATCGTTGCTTTTGAGCGTGATGGTAAGAAGTGGGTGAAATTCAAACTTGCTCATGATAATAAAAGTTCAAAAGAACTTGAATTGCCGGTGGCTTCTACCAAATTTATTCGTCAGTCTAACTCAGATAAAACCTTCGAGCGTTATGCGGTAAAAGGTTGGATCACAGTCGGACCCCTGAAAGTACAAACTGAATTTACTTTAGCGGATCGTACTCACATGGATTTTGCTGTGTTACTAGGGCGTAGTTTCTTCCGCGATGAAGCGGTGGTTGATGTTAGCCGTCAATATGTACAGCCTAAAGTGAAAATTGGTACCAATAAATAAAACGGCATCTTTGTTGATTGGGCATAGTGCTCATTGTGATTTCATCAATTAAACTTTAATCAACTAAATAGAAAAGATAAAACCTCCTGAACTTTCGATAAGTTAGGAGGTTTTTTATGTTTAAAAGTAGCGATATCTATGGTTAAACTGTTCCGTTTGATTTTTCTCTCTAAACTGTTGGATCTTCTCTAGTTGTTTGTATATGACATAGTAGCGACTGATATTCGCGACATAATCCACCGGCTCACGACTAATATATTTACGAGCCATCACCTCGACATGATTAAACCAGATATTCGGATCATAGCCATGTTTTAGCGCTAAGCGGCGCATTTTTCGAATTTTAGCGGGACCGGCGTTGTAAGAGGCAAGGGATAAATAGATTTGGTTTTCAACGGTGATATTGTCATCATTGTAATATCTGTCTTGTATGAATCGCATATACTTCACACCTGCATGAACATTATTTCCTGGTTTTTCAATGTTTTGTATATTTATGTAAGGTTCATTAGCCGTAGTTGGCAGAAGTTGCATTAAGCCTACAGCACCAGCGTGAGAAACCAAATTATTGTTAAAGCGTGACTCTTGGAATGATTGCGCAGAGACCATCAACCAATCAAATTGATATTGTTCAGAATATTGTTTAAAAATGGCTGAGAGATTATTTAAACGATCTAATTTTTTAGGGCTTAACGCTGTATTTAACCATTTAGTGTGGTTGAGGTATTTGTTGTAAATAACATTGCCAAGTAAAGTGCCTTGCTTGGATGTTTTTACAAATCGATTCACGACTTTTTTAAGTTGAGGTTCATTTTTTCGCATTGCCCAGGCAATTTGACCTTCGGTTCGGATCGGGAATTTGTCATGCAGACGAATATTTTTCATTCGTTGTACCCAAAGTCTAGATTTGTGGCCATCAATGACGGTGGCAGGAAGAAGATTTTGATTGAGCATTTCCATTAATTCATAGTCTTGTAATGAGGTCTCAACAAAGTTGATCTGAATAGGAGGTAAGCCTGCTGTATTGAGTTGTTGGTTGATACTCTTGAGACTTTCGAAGTAACTCGAACTTGGTCGAACCCAAATCTCTTTTCCGCTTAAATCTTTTAATGTTTTAATCTCGGGGGTATTTTTATTGGTGACAATGAGTTCTTGTACATGATTGACGATAGGAGTGCTAAAGCTATAATTTTGTAGCCTTGTTGGGGTAATGGTTAAATTGGCAACGGCAAGGTCACCATAACCTGCATTAAGCGAAGGTAATAATTGATGACGTTGTACCGGAATGATTTGAATCTTTAACTTATTTTTACGTAAATCTTTTTCGAAATGATGCAAAATTTCGGCAATGATCCCTTTAGGTTGGCCTTTTTCGATATAATAAAACCCAAGATCGGCAGCCACTAATACTCGAATTCCCCCTCTTTTTTTCAACTCAGGTAAATCCCCCATATACGGTTGTTTACTTAATGGAGAAAGTTCAAGAGCAAAAACTAAGTTGGGTATTAATGTGAGAGCTACTACCCATAGTCGGAATCTTCGCATTAATTGTCATCACTTTGTTATGTTTGTTAAGTAAAGATAATGCCAAATAGAATGGTAAGCAAATAGCTTTGTGTTTATCTGGCAGTTAGAATGCGAAAGTGTTAGCTAGGTTTTAATTCAAATAATAAATTCTTGCTTTCACGTTGATAATAAATAGCTAAACCTCTGAACTAAATTACTTTTAAGAACTATTGAGAAATAAAATGAAAGGAACACATAAAGCACTGATGGTACAAGGCACAACCTCTGACGCAGGTAAAAGTGTGTTAGTGGCAGGCTTGTGCCGAGTTTTAGCGCGCAAAGGAATTAACGTCGCGCCATTTAAATCTCAAAATATGGCGCTTAATAGTGCGGTCACCAAAGATGGCGGAGAAATCGGCCGGGCGCAAGCGGTGCAAGCATTTGCCTGTGGCATTGAACCTAGCGTTGACATGAATCCGATTTTGTTAAAACCCAATACCGATATTGGTGCGCAAGTGATCGTGCAAGGTAAAGCGCTGCAATCGATGGACGCGATTGATTTTCATGGTTATAAGAAAATCGCCATGCCGTATGTGATGGATTCTTTTGAAAAATTAAGCGCGCAATATGACAGTATTATGATCGAAGGCGCAGGCAGTCCGGCAGAAATTAATCTTCGAGAAAACGATATTGCCAATATGGGCTTTGCTGAAAAAGCCGATGTGCCAGTGATCATTGTGGCTGATATTGATCGTGGTGGAGTATTTGCTCATCTTTATGGCACCTTGGCGTTATTATCGCAATCAGAGCAAAATCGGGTGGTGGGGTTTGTGATTAACCGTTTTCGCGGTGATATAAAACTTCTCGAATCTGGCTTAGATTGGCTTGAACAAAAAACCGGTAAACCTGTGATTGGGGTGTTACCTTTTTTACATGGCTTAAATATTGAAGCGGAAGATGCGATTAGCGCAGAGCAAACCTTGGGGGCCAATGCCAAATTCACTGTATTTGTTCCAGTGGTGACCCGCATGAGTAACCACACCGATTTTGATCCACTGCGATTACATCCTGATATTGACTTTCAATACCGTGCTCAAGGTCAATCATTGCAAGGCGCGGATCTTATCATTCTTCCTGGTACTAAATCGGTTCGACCTGATCTGGAATTTTTGAGAAAACAAGGCTGGGATAAGGATATTGAACGCCATTTGCGGTTTGGCGGCAAACTAATGGGGATCTGCGGCGGTTATCAAATGCTAGGTCAATGCATCTTAGATCCATTAGGTTTAGAGGGCGAAGCAGGTGAATCACAAGCTTTGGGTTATTTACGACTACACACTATATTAGAGCCACAAAAGCAACTACGCCAGATGCAAGGATGGTTAACGTTACCGCATCAACAAACCGTGACGGTTACAGGCTATGAAATTCATGCCGGTCGCAGTGAAACCGATGATCAGCAACCGATCGAATGGTTGGAAGAGTCACCCGATAGCGCCCAACATAGCCTAAAAGATGGCGCGATCAGTGACTGTGGACAGATATTTGGCAGCTATTTACATGGCTTGTTTGATGAACCCGAAGCGTTAACGGCCATTTTACAATGGGCGGGTTGCGAGCCTTTATCACAAGTTATAGACACTGACCAATTTAAACAACAAGCGATTGATCGCATTGCCGACGCGATTGAGACTCATCTAGACTTAAACTTACTGTGGCCGCAACTTAAAACCTGATGTCACCAACCAACAAACTGATGTAATATCTTAAAAATAATTATAATTTTCATTAGAGGCTTTATGAAACAGCTAAACAAAATTGCGCTTGTCGCCGCATTGGTTTTTCCTTCAATTCAAGCGATGGCAGCAGAGGTGAATGTTTATGCCGCATCTTCAATGACCGATGTGATGAATGAACTGAGCCAAGAATTTAAACAACAAACAGGTGACGAAGTTGTGTCGGTGTTTGCGGGTTCTTCAACACTGGCTCGTCAAATTGAACAGGGCGCACCGGCTGATGTATTTATATCTGCCAACCCGAAATGGATGGATTATTTGGCTGATAAAGGCATGACCACCAAAGATAAAGTGAAAAATTTAGTCGGGAATCAGCTGGTATTAATTGGGTCTGGTGGTGAGAATAAAACGCAAATCGATGCTGGTACATTTAAACAATTACCGACTTTACTCGGCAGTGATCGTTTAGCGGTAGGCCAAACGGAAACGGTTCCTGCGGGTATGTATGCCAAAGAAAGTCTCACTAATATGGGATTATGGTCGGTACTATCGAGTAAAACAGCGCCCAGTAATAATGTTCGTCTAACCTTATCCTTAGTTGAACGCGGTGAAGCGCCATTTGGCATTGTGTATAAAACCGATGCCTTGATGAGTAAAAAAGTGACTATAGTACAAACTTTCCCCGACAGTACCCATTCACCAATTGTGTACCCAATGACAGTGTTAAATGATAAAGCACAAAGCCAAGCATTCTATAAGTTCTTAGCGACGGAAACGGCCAGAAAAACTTTTATTAAGTATGGGTTTACGCCATTAATGGCATACTAATCATTTATCTTTAGATCAGAAATAAAAGACAAAAGGAAGCGAGTTTGGCGCTAACTGATTATGAAATTCAAGCCTTGTTATTAAGCTTGAAAGTCTCTTTTACTGCGGTGATCTTTTTGTTGCCAGTCGGGATATTCCTATCTTGGCTATTGGTAAAAAAAGAATTCTTCGGCAAGAGATTACTGGATAGCGTGATCCATCTTCCTTTGGTATTACCTCCGGTGGTGATCGGGTATTTACTGTTACTGACCATGGGTAAACAAGGCATTGTTGGGCATTGGCTTGCTAGCACCTTTGGCTTGGTATTTAGTTTTAACTGGAAGGGCGCAGCTTTAGCATCGGCAGTGGTGGCATTGCCATTAATGGTGCGTGCCATTCGTTTAAGTTTGATCAATGTTGACCCAAAATTAGAACAAGCGGCGCGAACCCTTGGCGCGACGCCGCTCAAAGTATTCTTTACCATCACGCTGCCACTGGTATTGCCGGGCATTATTACGGGCGCTATGCTGTCCTTTGCCCGTAGTTTGGGGGAATTTGGCGCCACTATTAGCTTTGTTGCCAATATTCCGGGGCAAACTCAAACTTTGCCTTTGGCGATGTATAACTTTATCCAAACCCCTGGCGCAGAATTTCAAGCCGCGCGTTTGTGCATTATCTCAGTGGTGATCGCTTTATTGTCTTTGTTGTGTTCTGAATGGCTGACCAAACGAACGCAAGCTAAGTTAGGTGTGACCAATTCGGCAGGGGGCGCAGTATGATCACGCTACGCTTTGAACAACAACTCGATCAATTTGTCCTTAATATTGATGCCACTATTCCCGCAACTGGGATCACCGCGATATTTGGCCGCTCTGGCGCAGGTAAAACCAGTGTTATCAATGCAATCAGTGGCTTGAAGAATCCTACATCAGGCCGAATTGCCAAAGGCGATCAGGTTTTATTTGATTCCGAATTAGGCATTAATCAACCAATTGAAAAACGTAACATCGGTTATGTATTTCAAGAAGCACGATTATTTCCTCATTATAAAGTAAAAGGCAATTTACTCTATGGTGTGAAAGGCAAAATAGAAGCGAATAAATTTAACCAAGTGGTTGAATTATTAGATTTATCCAGCTTATTGAATCGTTACCCAGCGGACTTATCTGGTGGCGAGAAACAGCGCTGTGCCATTGCTCGTGCATTACTTTCAGAGCCTGATATTTTATTGATGGACGAACCACTAGCTTCCCTCGATCTACCTCGTAAGCAAGAAGTGATGCCATTTTTAGAGCGTTTATCATCGGAAGTGAATATTCCGATTTTATATGTGACCCACAGTATGGATGAGATCCTACATTTAGCCGATCACATGCTGTTAATTGAAGATGGGCGAGTCAAAGAAGCGGGAGATATCGAGACTTTATGGCGCTCACCGTCATTAGCCGCTTGGCATAATACGAATGAATTGAGTACCTTATTTAAAGGAAGGGTAAAACACACTCATAATCATTACAGTGTCACTTATGTTGAGTTGGCGCCACAGGTTGGGGTTTGGATGTCGGGTATTCAAGCTCAAGCAGAAGAAATATTGCGGATAAGGATCCATGCCAGCGATGTATCGATCACCTTAGAGCACGCATCAAACACCTCTATTCGTAATATTTTACCCGCCACAGTGGTTAAAGTGGCAGAAGTCAGCGATGCCTCTGCGCCTGTATCGGTATTACTACGTTTACAGCATGATGAAAGTACGGTAGACAATAACTCTCAAGATCTTTGTCTGTGGGCAAATATTACCGCTTGGGCATACGATGACCTCAAACTACAAACTGGGCAATTAGTTTACGCACAGATTAAAGGGGTTCGTCTCACCAATAAAGATATGGCGCGTAAAGGATAGTTCACAAAGATTCATTTTGTAGATGTTAAAATCATATAAAGCCTTGAAAGAGTGAAAGCTCTCTCAAGGCTTTTTTGTGTCCGTTTATAAGTGGATGGCACGTTTCTTGATTGTTATTTATACAAGGCAGGATTACTTAATCAACACAAGGACGGTTAATTATGTGGTTATCTTTATTTTTCAATTCATTACAGGAAAGAGAACAAACTAAAACGATCATCTTTAGTGCAAGCCCTTACGGTATGCCCGTTATCTCGCACCATTATGATGCAAATAATAAGGGGCAAAATTTTGAGTCAAGATCGAAATCAACGTGACTATTTAATGCTTGAACAGGATGTTCACCACGTCATATTTACGGATTTAGATGGCACCTTACTTGACCATGATACTTACAGCGCTGCTGAGGTCGCACCATTATTGCATCAGTTGCAATGCGCCAATATAGAGGTGATCCCGACCACCAGTAAAACCCAAGCCGAACTGTTAGTGTTGCGCGAGCAGCTTAGTCTATCGAGCCCATTTATTGTTGAGAACGGCGCGGCGGTGTATTTGCCCGTTGCTAGATTTAAACAACCACCACAAGGGACACTCCATATTGGTGATTATTGGGTTAAGAATTTCAGTCAAACTTGCGAACACTGGTTGCTGATCCTTGATGAAATCGAACATGAGTTTACAGGTTTGTTTACCTCATTTCAGGCGATGTCATGCGAGTATTTAGCGCAATTGACGGGGTTATCACCGCTTGAAGCGCAACGAGCAAAACAACGTCAATTTGGTATGCCGGTTGAATGGCTAGGCGACCGCGATCAAAAGCGTCAATTTATCCAAAGGTTAGAAGCTAAAGGGGCAACCGTCTTGGAAGGTGGCCGCTTTGTACATATATCGGGCGAGCATGATAAAGGCAAAGCCATGCACTGGCTTATGGAGCAGTATAAAAATCAACATGAAGCAAATGCTAAGCCATTGGTTAGCATTGCATTGGGTGATAGCCATAACGATATTGCGATGTTAGAAAAAGCAGATGTCGCGGTTAGGATCGCATCACCGCATCATGAACGACCGCAATTAACGTGCTCACATAATGTTATCGATAGCACAGAATATGGACCGCAAGGTTGGAACAGCTCAATTCGGTTTCTACTGAAAAAACATTTATAAAACAACTTAATATCAAGCATGGAATGCAGGAGATAACATGGCAGATTTTTATCAAAATGGAATTGTAACCACACTTCATAATTTAGCCGACCGACCAATAGACGCTCTCGAAGCGGAATTGGTTCAATTCTCAGAAAAACGGCCAATGGCGTTGATCTTACCCTCGTTATTTTCGGAATTAGAAGGGGATGCACTGCCTAAAATTGTCGATCACTTAACTGAAGTTCCGTACTTATCACAAGTTGTGATTGGTTTGGATCGTGCCAATCTCGATCAGTACAAACACGCCTTATCTTTTTTCGGTAAATTGCCGCAACATCATCGTGTATTGTGGAATGATGGACCGCGTTTACAAGCATTAGATAAAGAGTTAGCCGCATTAGGTCTAGCACCAAAAGAACTCGGCAAGGGCCGTAATGTCTGGTATTGCATGGGGTATGTGCTCGCAACCGGTAAAGCGGAATCGGTGGCGCTGCATGACTGTGACATTGTCACTTATGAGCGTGATTTATTGGCGCGTTTAATCTATCCAGTCGCCAATCCTCGTTTTAATTACGAATTCTGTAAAGGCTATTATGCTCGAGTTGCCAATGGAAAAATGAATGGGCGTGTTTCACGCTTGTTGGTAACCCCTTTACTTAAAGCATTAAAAAAAGTCACCAGTCAAACCGCGTATTTAGATTATATGGATAGCTTTAAATATTCTCTGGCGGGGGAATTCTCATTTAGACGTGATGTATTAAATGATATTCGTATTCCAAGCGATTGGGGACTAGAGATTGGCGTGCTATCTGAAATGCATCGTAATTATGCCAGTAACCGCATTTGTCAGGTCGATATCGCCACAACCTACGATCACAAGCATCAAGATTTATCGCTTAATGATGTCAATGCTGGCTTATCTAAAATGTCGATTGATATTACTAAATCACTATTTAGAAAACTGGCGACCCAAGGTGAAACCTTTAATGCTGAAACCTTCCGCTCGTTAAAAGCAACCTATTACCGTGTCGCTCTGGATTTTGTCGAAGCTTATCATAACGATGCAATTATGAACGGCTTAGAGTTAGATGTTCATAATGAAGAAAAAGCGGTCGAAATGTTTGCGCAAAATATTATGACTGCAGGGCAAAGCTTTATGGATAAACCTATGGAAACGCCGTTTATTCCAAGTTGGAACAGAGTGATCAGCGCCATGCCAGATGTGATGGAACGTCTGAAAGAAGCCGTGGAGCTTGATAATCAAGAATTTGGAGCGACGCTATGATAAAAAACGCATCCATTGCCTATACCTCATTAACCGAGAAATTATGCCATCATCTTGAGGTTATTTATGCAGGGTTGGAACAAGTTGAAAATCATGCAGAGCTCGCGGAGCAATTACTCGCCATTATGCGAATTGATTCAGCGACCTGTCCAAGTGTTGCTCACCATAATGCCACCTCGTTATGGACCGAAAAAGATCTTATCATGATCACTTACGGTGATACTATCCAACAGGATAACGAAGCACCATTGAAAACCCTCAATCGCTTTATGCATCAATATCTTAAACCGCATATTAACAGCGTGCATATTCTGCCATTTTTTCCTTATAGCTCGGATGATGGCTTTTCCGTGATTGATTATTCCAGTGTCAATGAGTCACTCGGAAACTGGCAAGATATTGAAGCAATTGCCTCTGAGTTTGATTTGATGTCGGATTTAGTGATCAATCATTGCTCGGCTCGAAGTGCTTGGTTTGAAAACTTTACTAAAGCAGAAGGGGTGGGACATGATTATTTCTACACCGCGCCACCGGATCAAGATACTTCTCAAGTGGTTCGTCCACGTACTTCTGAGTTATTAAAAGAGGTTAATACGCGGCAAGGAACCCAACATGTGTGGTGTACCTTTAGTCATGATCAGGTCGATTTTGATTTTAGAAACCCAAACGTACTTAAAGCTTTTGTTGAGATCATTCGTCAGTATTTAGATCACGGCGTTAAAACCTTTCGCTTAGATGCGGTGGCTTTTTTATGGAAACAAGCTGGGAGTAGTTGCATTAACCTCGAACAAACCCATGAGGTGATACGGCTGTTAAGAAGTCTCATTGAGCAAGCCCGCCCAGATGCGATAATCATCACTGAAACCAATATTCCAAATCACGAAAACCTCACCTATTTCGGCAATGGCAACGAGGCTCATGCAATTTACAACTTCTCTTTGCCACCCTTATTGCTCAACAGCCTTATTACCGGTAATTGTGTGCATTTAAAACGCTGGATGATGGGAATGCCACCCGCGCAACGTGGAACCACGTATTTTAACTTTATAGCCTCACACGATGGCATTGGTTTAAGGCCCGCAGAAGGGTTATTAACCGATCAAGAAATTGGAAACTTGGTTAATACCATGCAGCAATTTGGTGGCAAAGTATCGTGGCGTACTGGGGTTAACGGCGAGCAAAAACCGTATGAAATAAATGTGGCTTTATTTGATGCGCTACAAGGCACCGACAAAGGTCCAGATAAATACGGCATTGATCGTTTTATCTGCGCGCATACGATCATGCTTGGAATGGAAGGGATCCCTGGGATTTATATTCATAGTTTACTCGCCACCAGTAATGACTATGAAAAAGTTGAAAATACCAACCAAAACCGTTCCATCAATCGTCATCGTTGGTCTTATAATCAACTGGTTGAAGCGCTAGAACAACCTTATACTCAGCACCATAAAGTATTAAACAAGATGCTCGACTTAATTGATATACGAACTCAACAATCGGCGTTTGATCCCAATGCGACGCAGTTTACGTTGCATCTCGGTGATTCTTTATTTGGTTATTGGCGACAAAGTGTGGACAGAAGCCAAAGCATATTCTGCGTGAGTAATATGACTCTTGATACCCAAAGCGTGCATCTTGCTGATATGAACATAATTCAAACCGATACTTGGCAAGATCTTATTAGTAGAGAATTGATTGAACAAAGCGTCACTAATATTGAACTTCAACCTTATCAAACCGTTTGGATCACCAATAAGGTGGTGTAAAAAGGCTCAAATGAATGCAATTAGTCTGTTTAACATCAGGATAATCACTTATGGCTATGTTCATTTTTAACCTGAACAGGTATCTTACTTAGCAATGAAAGCCGCAGCTTTTTTAAGGCAAGGCCAAAAGCTAGGTTTAAGATTAATAATGTTTAGGAGTTAGTCATGAGCAAAGCAAAAATCGGGATCGTAACGGTAAGCGATCGCGCCAGCCAAGGTGTGTATGAAGATTTATCTGGCAAAGCCATCATCGAGACATTAAATGATTACCTTACTTCTGATTGGGGACCGGTTTATCAAATCATTCCAGATGAACAAGATCAAATCGAAGCCTTACTGATTAAAATGGTCGATGAAGAGGGTTGTTGTTTAGTAGTGACCACTGGCGGCACAGGCCCAGCTAAGCGTGATGTAACCCCAGAAGCTACTGAAGCCGTGTGCGATCGCATGATGCCAGGTTTTGGTGAGTTAATGCGCAGCGAGTCATTAAAGTTTGTACCGACCGCAATTTTATCACGTCAAACTGCAGGCTTACGCGGCAGCAGCTTATTAGTGAACTTGCCAGGTAAACCAAAATCAATCCGCGAATGTTTAGACGCGGTATTCCCAGCCATTCCTTACTGCATCGACCTAATGGAAGGCCCATTCTTAGAGTGTGATGAAAGCGTCATTAAGCCATTTAGGCCGAAGGCGAAGTAACCCAACATAATAAGATTAACCTTTGGATTAGTAATGGAAAATGTATTAATCCAAAGGGCTTTTAGTAAAACCAAATTTACTGCCAATCACATGCGTATATAGCTCTGTTGTTCTAACATCGCTATGGCCTAGCAGCTCTTGAACTGTTCTTATGTCGGAGCCCGACTGTAAAAGCTGTGTAGCAAATGAATGACGAAAAGTATGAGCGGTCACACGCTTTAATACGCCACTCTTTTTTACAGCACCTCCTAATTGCTTCCTAAACGCACTTTCATGTAAATGATGCCGACAAGTGTACCCATCAATAGGATGCAAGCATCGTTGAGTGGAAGGAAATAAGTATTGCCAATAAGGATCTTTTACAGCATTACCGTATTTTTTGATTAAACTACTTGGTAAAGACGTTAAGCCAAATCCTGCGTCACAATCCCTCTTGTGTAAATCTAAGCAGACCTTAATTTGATTTTTTAATGGGGTAATTAACACTGCCGGCAATAGTGTATATCTATCTTTTGCCCCTTTGCCACGGAAGATATAAATGGTTTGATTTTCAAAATTAAGATCTTTTACACGCAAATTGAGCGCTTCACTAATTCTGAGTCCGCAACCGTATAAAAGGGCGCATAGTAACCAGTATTGTCCATTTAAGTTATCTAAAATAAGATTAGCTTCTTCGTGGACTAATACTGTTGGCATACGTTTCGGTTTTTTGGTAAATGAATAGCTTAAATCCTGTATCTCAACTTTTAGAACGTGTCGATACATAAAAATGATGGCACATAATGCTTGATTTTGTGTCGCACTGGATACTTTCCTCTCGTTTGCCAAGTAAGAAAGAAAAGTTTCAATGTGAGAATTTGACATGTCTTTAGGGTGTTTCATTTTGTGAAAACGAATGAATTGTCGAATCCAAAAGAGATAGGATTTCTCCGTTTTTAAACTGTAATGGCGCACTCTAATTTGTTGTCGAATAGATTCAATAAATGGTGAAGGCATTATACAACCCCTTAACTGTGTTTATATACAGTTATAATGGTGTTTTGACCAAAGTGCCATTAAAATGGAGAAAGCGAGAACAAAAAAGAGCTGTTCAGTATTGCGGTTTTAATCTAACTCACTGATTTAAAATTAAAGTATGCAATAATCTTAAGTTTGGGATTGTTACAATTGGCTTGTTAAACCCAGTTCTCGCTTTCTCCATCGCATAAAATCGGCTAAATGCTGTAAAAAATTCATCATTAGAGTATCTTATGATGATAAATGAATTGATTAGCAGTGAACGTGTTGAAATAATCTTCGGATTTATCCGTGTTTCTTGCTAATACACTTATGTAGACTCCCTCATGTCAACACCCCATTATTTGATACTTGCGAACTTATGTACGAGTTCAATCTAAAATGATCGACTCAATGATAATTGCGCGTATCGGAGCCACAT
>NZ_JAAUWS010000013.1:0-71597 GCF_014694465.1 Vibrio sp. S11_S32
GGTTTTTACATTCTAGTTGGTAATTAAACTTGGCTCTTAAAATCCGCTGCAATTCCATTAGTTTTGGTATTGAAAGAGCTGCGTGTGACTGTGTTGTTAGTTCTAAGACGTAACAAGCTTTGGGGCAAAAATGAGTTAGATGCTAGATTATTGAGTTATCTAAAAATCACTAAAACCTGTAAACCGCTAAAGTTTTATTAATGGGCATCGATCCACCTCGTTAGTCATTTTACTCACTTAACTCAGTGTCCAATGCTGCTGGTACGGATCACATAACCTAGCACCCAGTTTGCGACAAAACCTTAAAGAGTGATCTTCTTTAGAGTGGCAATTATATTTGTGTTAGGTTCTGTTACTAATAATACCACAAAGTGTATTTGTGGTATTATTGGTAACACAACCTAACAAAGGGGCATGACAATGGATCTCTGGCATTATCCTCGTACACAGCTTGCTACGTTTATCCTTAACGGGATGGACAAAGGTCTTCTTCAACGTGTTTCAATCTTCGCTCCACGTAAGCGAGGTAAAACTCAATTTATACAGAAAGACATCATTCCTATCGCTCGTGAACTTGATGTTTTACCTATCTATGTAGATTTTTGGATGCAAAAAGACGATCCAGAAGGCATCTTCATTAAATCCGTCATTAATGCTTGTGAAAGAAATGAAGGATTTCTACATAAGCTTGGCAAAGCTCTCAACTTCAAAAAGTTAGGTTTTAGTGCAGCTGGTGGCAAAGTTGAAGTTGAGCGGTCTCAGGGAGAATTGAGAACTGACTTATTCGCTGTATTTCAACGCTTAAATGAGCTGGATATGCCTGTTTTGCTGTTACTTGATGAAGTTCAACATTTGGCTACTCGCAAAGAATTTGACTCGTTTACGGCCGCTCTACGTAGTTTTGTCGTGAACAGAGAGGATAACAACATCAAATGCATCTTCACAGGCTCTAGTCGAGATGGGTTAAGTCGCTTATTCAAAGACAACAAAGCTCCATTCTACAACTCCAGCCAAACCCAGATTTTTGAAGAGCTGGATATGGATTTCGTTGAATTCGAGTTAGCTGCATTCGAAAACGTAAGTGGTGGTGTAAAACTCGACAAACACAAAGCCTTAGAAATATTAATCAAACAAAATCGTGCTCCTGCTCGGTTTGTTGAAATGCTAAAAAATATGGCTTTGAATATGGTTCATGACTTCGATATTGGCGTCCATCGCTATGACGTTGATCGTATCGAGTCAGAGAACCACTTTTCAAAAACATACGAACAATTGAAACCTATCGAAGTGGCGATCCTAAAGCTTGTTGCTGCCAATGAGGCAAAAGGTCTTTATACAAAAGCAGGATTAGACAAAGTGAAGGCTTTCATTGGCGACCCAGAAACAGATATTACAAAATGGTCGGTGAAAAATGCAGTCACACGATTGAAGTCACTTGAGCTCATTTACAGTCCAGAGCGTGGAAAGTTGGAAATTGAGAACCACGATTTTCGTGATTATATTCTTGAAAAGTAAGCGTAACTATTTACCCGTAAGCTCTTGGCTGGCCATTTATGCGAGCCAGTTAACTTGATCCCACATTGGACTTGAGTGATCTTTTTGCGGTTGAAACCTGCAAAAAGCGCGCCTAAGCGACAAAAGAATAGATTTGTTATTTAAGTAAGAGCCGCATATCTGTCTATGATAGATACCTCATGCCTAACACGCAATTGTGAAAAAATGAGTTTGATTCTAAAAGCCATCTGCTCCTCATTCTATTGAGAGCATTGCTTTTTATTACGATCCTACAGCTGAACGCGTGTTTATTCGTTGCTGGCGTGCCTTGCTTAATATCGTTTACAAGCATTGTTATGTTGGTATTTGTGTTGCTTGATGTTTTCGTTGTCTTTTCAGTGGCTTAGGCTCTTTAGAGTCTGCGGGTAAAATGCGCTAGTCTTAACAACCCCTTAAATTCAACGAGTTAAATATAAGGGGAGTTATGATTTAAAATGGGTTAAAGCACAATAGCTCTCCTCATTTATTTCGGCATTTTAGCTGCGACCTTTCTTTTAAAATCATCGCTTTCTCTAATGATATGGGGTGGTAGGGGCTAGATTTATGTTTATCCTTCGGTGCAATATCAAGCACGATCTTTTTCCTTGCACCTCGTGTTAATAACGGGGCCTCTAAAGTGCCGCAAAACTGCGCTTTAAGTGCGGCTCTGTTGGCGATAGTGAGATCCAATTGAGCCAGGTTGTGACTTGCGATATCCAAATCATGGCAGCGAATACAGCCCCAACATAGTGCTTGCGCCGAAGTATCGGCAAGGTTTTTATCGAGGTAATACTTGGCCACCGATAGCGTCATATAATGCCCATGCAAGCAGCGTATTGTGACTTTATTATCCGCAGATAGGCGCTCGACGGTAAATTCACCGTGATAACCCATCGTCATACTTTGCCGCTTGCTTTCATAATGGGGAGTATTTTCAAACACGTTTGTTAAAAAGGTATCACGATCCATTTTGGGTGGTTCGCTGTGATGTAGCGTGCGAAAAAGTTCCTGACAAATCGTCAGGGCGACATCAAATTGCTCATGGATCTTCAGCGCTTTTATCTTGTTATTTGGGGTTATTTTATACGTTGGAATACGAGTTAAACTGAGGGTGTCATGGGCGGCAAAAAAAGCATCGACACGCGCATCGCGTTGTTGTTGCGCAGCAAACCTCGCGGCGCGTTTGGTGGTGGATTTGATTTGTTCATGTTCCGCGACATGTTGAGAGCCATCGATCTCATAGACGCGCTGCAATGTGGCTTGATAAAAATCCAGTCGTAACAAATTGCCTTTGGTGCTTTTTAATTTTTTGAATGTCTTTTCAGTTTGCAGATGGAGTTGCCATTGCCAGTTGAAAAATAAGATAAATTTAACCAGCCAACTGACGTGGGCATTAGGACTTAAAAATCCGCGCTTGCCCTTTTTAAAGTCGACATACCGCAGCGTGATGGTCGATTGAGCCGGGGTTAAGGTCAATGACTCGAGGGTTGATAAGATCATAAGGGTGATCTCCAAATTATAATAGGGCACCTTGCCGCGCTGTTTTAGCTTGGCAATGTTCGCTTCAATCTCCTCATTGGAGTCAACCAATTGATAAAGCGCCGAGTGGGTTTGCATACGTTTAAGCGATCCTACAAATTCACGTATTCTGGGTCCGTTTAGCGTGTTTCCTGAGTCAGATACGCACTCAGGGCAAGGCGTATTGACCTTGTGTTCACGGATATAACGAATCAGCGAGTAAGACGTAAAGGTTTTGTTTATACGCCCGTGATGAGCGCACACGAGGGTTAAAGGGGTGCCTTCTAAGATGCGCTGATCGCCTGTCTTGAGGTTGGAGCTTTCTAGACAAACGCGCAATCTAATACCGTGTTTTTGAAATTCAGACTCAAAAAAATCAGCGGTATAAATGGATTTTTGATCGGCGGCGCACAAACGACAAGGGTTGCGCATGAGCTTGCTTTTCATGGCTTTGAGTGCCACTTTTTTGGTGTAGGAGGGGTGATGTTGACAGGCGACGATCAAGCTATCTGAGGAGGATAGATCTTCGCGCCGAGCAAAGAGGTGTTGATTATGTTCATGATCGGCTTTCATCGAAGACAGTTGCCAAGTACTTACCGCTTGGATCAAATCATTAAGATCGCAAAGCGTTGGCATGACGTGGATCGGCATTCCTCCATTTTCGCCGCAACGAGCGCATACCGCTCGTTTGGCGTTTTGTGGGGCCAACCAATGCCGCTGATCGCAAGTCTTGCAGGTGTGAAGGCAAGGCTTCGATACCATGGTGAAACTGCTCTTATCAATGTCGTAGTGTTTGACACTTTCTTGCGCTTGCTCAAACGAAATACGCTTGCTTTTCCCTTTACGTTTTTTATCGCAATGCTGACAAAAAAGGTGTTGGCCATTTTGGATGTGTGTTTTGATATTGCTGATATTATGTTCACAAGTCGCAAGGCATGCTCGACAGGTGATGAAATTGCGATCGGTATTTTTCACAAAGCGTGCTAACGCCTCTTCATTTTTCTCGCCCACAAACCATCCTAAAAGCGGATCGGCATCAAAAAGCGTTTGAATATCCCGTAACTTCATTAACTTTTTATGGGTGTGCCCATCGTTGTCAGCTTCATAATGACACTCAAGACAAAATAGCGATTTTTGAGCCTCGCCAGTGTAGTACAGGTACCGACCTTTTGAGGTAAAGTCATAATGGTGGCGATCGCAATGCAAATACAATGTGTCGTTGCGTTCATTTTGGATAAGCGCAGGGGCCGTCACGCGATAGTGGGCGTACCAAGCAAAATGCACTTTTTTAAGTGGAAGTGCATGGGATAGGGCGCGTAATTTTTCGGTGATCGCATCTGGGGATGTTGCTGTCATAAAAACCTCTCATAGAGACTAAGGGTGAGTTCACCCTAATAGCCTAAGAGACTTTTAATTCGATCGCAAGGCATTGAATTTTAATGATTTTTATATTGTTAGTTTTTGGTTTGAAAGTGTCTCAATCACAAAGGTTTTGCATTGATAGTGTCTCAGGTCATAGGCGATGCGCTCTAAGTCTTTGTTGTGACATGGGTAAAAAAAATTGTCAAAACGGCCCCAACAGGACTGCGGCATTGGGTTGATAAGAAAAAACGCTCATTCTTGATCCAATACTTTTTCTTTTTTTCGGATTTATATTTATATTTGCTACCTCAGACGAAATTAAATATCGTTTATATGATAATATTCATGAATTTATTGTTTAATGAAAAATGTTATTTGTTATTAAACTTTGGTAAGTCAATTCTATTATATGAATATTAAAAAATGAGAATTTATTATAAAATTAACCAAATAGTTCGTATTAGCGCTTTATCTGCCGCTATATTATTTCCAATATCTTCTTTGGCAAGTAAATGGATTGAAGTGGGGGATCTTCATTTACGATCCGATATCCAACTATTAGCCGTTCCGATATCCAACTATTAGCCGTTCCGATATCCAACTATTAGCCGATGCGGGCCTTATTAGCGTTCCGGTCAATACCTATCCTTTGATGTGGAGTGGTGTGATTGATGATCTCAAGCAGCATAAAAATGACCCATTGTCGGGTGTGGTAAAAAAAGCCTTTGAACATGTGATGCGCGCCTATCAAGACAGTTATAAAAAAAGCCACACCACACTTACCGCGAGCACCGCAAACGAGCCTTCTCGTTTTCAACATTTTGATGAATCCCCTCGAAATAAAGGGCAAGTTCGGCTTAGTCATGATGGAGAAACGGATCACTTTTCCTATAAAATATCGGCCAATGTGCAGAGCGCCGATAGCTTTGGTGATTCGGTAGCAAGTTTAGATGACAGTTATATTTCCGCGTTCTTAGGTAATTGGGCGCTAACTTTAGGCTCTTATCAACAGTGGCAAGGTCCTGGTTGGGATACTGATTTGATCCGCAGTAACAATGCTCGCCCCATGCCATCTGTTTTTTTAACTCGCGATAAATCCGAAGATATTGATTTCCCTGTTTTAAGATGGTTAGGGCCTTGGGCCTTCACGACTGGCATATCTTGGATGAATGATGACCGAGATATCGACAATACTTTACTTTGGTCAATGCGTTTAACCATCAAACCAATCCATAATCTGGAATTTGGCGTATCTCGCGCATCCCAGTTGTGTGGCGATGATCGGCCATGTGGGGGCGGCACATGGAAAGATATGCTAATAGGTAATGATAATCAATCTGATGAGCAGCCAGGTAATCAACTGGCAACGGTTGATATCCGCTGGGGCGATACCGTCTTTGATGTGCCGTATGGTATTTATTGGCAAAGCATGGGGGAAGATGCGGTACGCCTTGATCGTTTCCCTCCGTTCCAAGCAAAAAATTATTTGTATGGCGCTGATGTGAGCTATCAAGCGCTTGGTCAATATATTCGGACTTATTTTGAATACAGTGAAAGTCAGCCGACTTGTGGTAGCTATCATGGAAACTGCGCTTATGAGCATCATATTTATAAATCAGGTTATCGCTATAATCATCGCAGTGTTGGCAGTACTTACGATAATGATGCAAGAACGTTTACATTAGGTTTTGTTGGAAGCAGCGAACTTGATCATCAATGGCAACTGAACCTTCGCTATTTAGAGCTAAATCGAGATAATAGTAATCGCTCTGGTGAGTATGCCGGTAACCAAGTGACGGATGTGGCAGAAAACGCTAACCAGATCGAAGGGATTTATCAATGGCCGATCTTTATAGGGACGATGAAGGTGGGGCTAGTTTACACTTATTCGACATATGAAAATGATATTGATGCGGATAGTGATTTAGATGGTTGGATGAAGTGGGAGTACGAGTTTTAATCTTGCTCCCTTAACTCTTTTTGAATATCCCTTGTTGAGCATGTTAGGCCTAAAAAACCAGATTTTGATCTGGTTTTTTAGGTCTGAGCACTGTTAGATGTTAAGTATTCTTGGACGCTTTATCGCTTTTATATTCATATTGGTAATAGCCATAGCCACCATAACCCGCTGCGGCTTTTTTCTCGAACGCATTTAAAATAAAGCCTTTAACTTCAATGCCATTTTGCTCAAAACGCTGCTTGGCAATGTCGACTTCCTTGGCTGTGTTTTGCTCAAAACGACCTACGATTAATGTCGTTCCTGCATGAGCGCCTACAATCGCAGCATCGGTTACCGCTAAGATTGGCGGTGTATCGACGATCACCATATCATAATGCTCGCTCGCCCAGTCCAATAAAGCTTTAAAGCGAGGGTGGAGCAGCAACTCAGATGGATTAGGTGGAATGTTACCACGGGCAATAAAAGATAAATTGTTCACATCAAGTTTATTAATGATGCTGTCCATATCCATTTGACCACTTAAGTAATCCGATAGACCAGGCTTATCACTGGTATTAAACTGACTTCCCATTTTCCCTTTACGCATATCCGCATCAATCACTAATACGCTTTGGTCTGCTTGGGCGATGACGGTCGCCATATTGGCCGATATAAATGACTTACCAATTGATGGGCTTGGTCCTGAAATCATTAAGACCTTATTTTTAGCTTCCATCATGGCAAAATACAAACTTGTCCGCAGGCTGCGTAGGGCTTCAATGGCGAGATCCGCAGGATTAGCTTCTGCCAATAATGTTTTATGAATGGTCAGATTTTTTTGATGCTGTTTTCGCTTTTTATTAAAGCTATCTTGGTCTAGGGATAATGGTATCGAAGCGTAAACGGGTAAACCAATGGCTTCAATTTCTTCTGGGCTTTCAATGCCTTTGTGCATCGCGGTTTTGAGTAGCACCAAGGCGACTGACAACATGCCGCCTAATAACGTCGCGAGAACCGCGATCAGGGGTTTTTTAGGCTTAACCGGTTGAGTAAAGCTTTGCGCGCCATCAATGATACGAACATTACCCACGGTGCTGGCTTTTACAATATTAAGCTCTTGCACTTTATTTAGCAGTTGGATGTAGATCTGCTGGTTCACTTGCACATCGCGTGTCATGCGCAAGATTTCACGCTGGGTTTTGGGTAATTTCTCAATGCGTTTATTTAAGCGGGCTTTTTCTGCCAACAAGGTTTTACGTTTATCGAGTAGCGACTGATAAGCCGGGTGATTTTTGGTATACAGCTTAGAAATATCACTTTCTTTAAAGGTCAGCTCGTTGAGTTGTGATTCAAGTGTCACCATCACGTTTAAGGTTGATTGCGCTTCCATGGTGAGATCGACCGACTCATTATTTTGACGATATAAATTAAGCTTATCTTCCGCGGTATTTAATTGAGATTTGATGGTGGGTAAGTGCGTTTTTAAGAACTTTAAGCTGCTTTCTGCTTCGGCCGAATTACGCTCAACATTTTGCATAAAGTAGTTTTTGCTGACATCATTGAGGATAGCTTTAATGTCTTCGCGACTTTCACCAGTTAACGATAGCTGTAAAATGCCGGTTTGTTTGCCGCGCTCACTCACCTCAAGGTTGGTTTGTAGCGTTTGGATCGCATCTAAACGGCTAATTTTTCCAATAGAGAAACTGTCGTTATCATTCGCTTCAATTTGAGAGACGAATAACAATAGGTCACCTTGCTTGGCCAGTTTTCCAACTTGACCGGTTAGGATTTCTTTCCCTTCTTCATCACTTAATGAGTAAGTCCCTTGTTCTTGGTTGAGCAAGGTTAAGGTATAAGCTTGAGGTTCGGCATTTTCAGGTAAGATAAAGCGGCTGATCTTGATGTGTTGGGTGTCTCCCATTAGGCGTGAAAATCCTTTCCCTACGATTGGGAAATGAATGGCACTTGAGACAGTAGTGAGATTGAGGTTATCAACGGTTTCTCCTAATACCATGCGCGATTTTAAGATCTCAATTTCCGTTGCCGCAGGCGATTCTGTGTCAAATAAATCGGTCATATCACTGTTTAAAGCTGGCATGCCCGTGCTTTTTTGTTCAACTTGGATCAGCGCATCGGTTTTATAGATTGGGGTTGCCAGTAGGGCATAACTGACACCTAACACAGCAAAAATGAACGTGGTGACAATAATAAACCAGCGATGATCGAGTAAGATGCCAAACAGTTTACCAAGGTCGATCACATCGTTATTGGATGCTGTGCGGGGTGAGGCTGAGTTATTCTTATTACTGCTATTTACACTCATGCGTATTTCAATTCCAATTTGTTATAAACATTATTATTATCAACCAGATATTAGTGGTTATCATGATGGTTGCAGGTTTATTTTAATTTTTTAGACCAAGCGCCGGATGATTGCACGATTAAATCAAAAGCGTGCTCAAACGCTTCTCTGCTTTTTCGATAAGGATCGGGGATGTCTCTTTGCCCTATCCATTGACCAAACAGCATGGTTTTACCTCTGACTTCCGGGGCAATTTGGCATACGGCTTCGATATGCCCCTTTTCCATCACCAAGATCAAATCATACTCTTGGCATAATGCATAGGTTAATTGCTGAGCTTGATGTCCCTCAAGAGAGACATCATGTTCAGTTGCCAGTTCGCTTGCCATATTGTCGGCAGGTTTGCCGCTTAAGCCGCTTTTTTGCGTTGCGATGCCCGCAGAAGCGATATGCTTATGTGGCAGTTGCTTTTGCAATAACCGTTCACCTGTTGGCGAGCGGCAAATATTGCCCACACAAACGACGAGTACTTTGTCAAACATACTGATGACCTACTTCAGATTCATATAGTAATTCAAGCCTTCCGATAGATTGTTAAAGGCACTGATGGTTGGTACCAGTTTCATGACTACACGGTTCCAACGGGTAATTGGCGCGGCAGTCACATAGACAATATCGTACGGCTGCATTTGAAATTCGGTACCAATAACCAGCGCTGTGGGGTCTTTTATATTTAACTGATAAATATTGGCGATTGGTGGTTTTTCTTTTTTCTCACCGTCATTTTTGCTTACGGCTGTCGTTGAACCGTTTGTTGCGGATGCCGTTTGGGTGCTGTCAGTGTTATCTGAATCATTCGCGGTCGTTGCTGGTGGCGTTTTGATCCCGCGGATCACAAACACGCCAGTGGCATCGGCGTCGAGCTCGTTAATTCCGCCCACGCTACTTAATGCTTCGGTCAAGCTCATGCCTGAACGATCAATTTTTAATAATTTAGGTTCGTTGACTTCGCCCATCACAAATACTTTTTGGCCATCATTACGAGGAACATGAATGATGTCGCCATTTTCAAGTAAGCGGTTTTGAGTTAGATCGCCACGTTGCATTAATGCATACAGAGAAATACTTTCTTCTTTACCGTTGCGAGTTAAAGTGATGTTACGCCAATCGGCATCTGCAGATAACCCACCAGCACGGTTAATGGCATCTAATAATGTCAGAGGAACATTACTAATCGGTTGTTGGCCTGGGTTATTGATTTCACCAGTCACATAGGCTTTTTGCGCGCGAAACGACGCAACATTCACATCCACTTGCGGACTTTCGATATATCTTGCTAGGCGAGTGGATATTTCAGAACGAATTTGAGTAACGGTTTTACCGCCAACATGAACGGTGCCTATATAAGGGTAGAAAATAGTGCCGTCAGAATGCACCCAATTGCCCGATTCACTTGAGCTTCGGTAAGAGCCAGCCGGAATGGTCAGTTCTGGGTGATCCCAGATCGTGATGTTTAAAATATCACCAGCGCCAATATAGTATTGATATTTTGCGATTTCGGCATCCAATGCTGGATTACTGCGAGAAGAAACGTGATTGGTCTTAAATGTCGATACGGTATTGGGGGTCAGCGAGTACACGTTAACTCGGTTTGAAATGTCATCGGAGTCATCGTCATCTTTTGAATCTGAATCCGATTGAACGACATTTTTACCATCTAAACTAAGATGGGAGCCAGGCAGTGTACAACCAGTCAGTAAAATACTGGTTAAGATAAGTGCAATTGTTTTGGTTGTCGTTTTCATTCGATCCGTCGTTTTTTGTTTGTTATATCATCTACAACAAGTGAGTAACGTTATGATTTAAAATCAGTTATGGTTTTTTTTGTTACCAACGACCAGACAATATTTGCATTCTGTCATTGGTGGGCTTTGTATTTTCAGGTTTAACCTGGTGCGGGGGAGCAAAAAATACAGTGGTGAGCTAGTGCCAGATGATACTTGAAAATGACGAGTAAATAAATAACAACCTCCCTTCAAATATTGACGAAAGTCAAGAATAGGGAGAAAAGGTAAAATACAGTGTTTTAATGTGTGGTCAGGGTGTATTTGACACTGATTTTACATGGGAAAATTATATTGTTAGGTGGGTGGTGATTCATTATTCGTATGGATGAGTAATAAGCCGCCCATCTGATGTTTAACTGTTTATTATCAATTGGTTAGGTTTGTTTTTTGGTGCTTGGTAGTTGTGGTGTTAATTATCGCTCGATTTATTGATGAGAATATGGATAATAAGGGTGCATTCTAAAGTAATTTAGATGGCATTCATTGGTAAATACATCTGCTACGCCAATATTTAAGATTTAATTAAGGATATCTTTTGTCTGACTCTCTCATTGAACTTATTGTCATGTTCTTTATTTCGTTGAGCATTTTGCTTGTCTTTCGAAAAGTAGCAAAAAAGATCAACTTGGTCGACCAACCTCATGGACGCAAGCAGCATAAAGGCGCAGTGCCTTTAGTCGGTGGACTCGCGATTGGAACGTCGTTTCTAGCATTCTTATTTATCGCTACTCATTCTTTTCCTCATGTAAATGATTTTGCAGCTTCTATTTTAGTACTGCTTATTATTGGTGGGTTAGATGATAAATTCGATGTGAGCTTTAAAATTCGATTTATTGTGCAAGCTGCGATCTCTTTATCGATGATGTATTTTGCCGATGTAAAGTTGCATCAACTCGGTGATATGTTCGGATTTGGTGAGGTTCATTTGGGTTGGCTTGGTTATATCATTACCATTCTTGCAGTTGTAGGGGCGATTAATGCCTTTAATATGGTCGATGGCATTGATGGCTTATTAGGAGGACTTTCAATGGTGACCTTTGGCGCTATTGGTATGTTGCTGTTAGCTGATGGTCAGCCAGAGTTTGCCTATATCAGTTTAGCCATCGTCGTGATCTTACTTCCGTATATTTTGCTTAACTTAGGTCTTCTCGGTCGACGCTATAAAATATTTATGGGTGATGCCGGCAGTATGATGATTGGCTTTATGGTGGTGTGGTTTTTACTTTGTAGTAGCCAGGTACCCGGCAAAATGCTTATTCGCCCCGTCACGGCATTATGGTTTATTGCTATTCCGTTAATGGATATGGCGTCAATTATGATCCGCCGTATTCGTCGTGGAGATTCTCCATTTAAACCCGATCGAGAGCATTTACATCATATTTTCCAACGCTTAGGGCTTTCATCGACGCAAACCTTGCTGGTGATTTGTTCGATGGCTGCGGTGTGTGCCGGCTTTGGTTATTACGGTGAAGTGACCAATATCCCTGAAGCTGTCATGTTTTATTCTTTCTTAGTGTGCTTTGCGGTTTACTTTTTGTTATTGGCTTACTCTTGGAAGGTCACGGCCAAGCTGCGTGTGTGGTTCAAGTTAAAGACTAACCGTGAAACTGAACAAGAGAAGATCTCTGTCGCTAAAATTGATTAAACAGCAATATGTATCGTTAATCGCTGAAAATGATAGGCTGACAGGGGGGGGGACTTGTCTATTTGTCTTAATTTGTTGTGCTAAGTTAAGTTTTGAATGAATTTCTGACGCGATAGTAGAAATGCGCCATCCTTCCTTTTACAATGTGACTATTCCTTACTCTTTACGCAACGATCTCACTGACCGTGAATATCTCAGTGTTCTTCCCAATAAATAACACTAACACTGTGATTTTATTGCTTGAATGGTAAGTCCTTTATTATTAATTTTATCGAGTGGATGTTATGAAAATTGCTATTGCGGGTACAGGCTATGTTGGCCTTTCGAATGCGGTTCTTTTATCGCAAAATCATCAGGTGATGGCAGTCGATATCATTGCTGAAAAAGTGGCGATGATTAACAATAAACAATCGCCTATTGCCGATGCCGAAATTGAGCAATATTTAGCGGAAAAAGAGTTAAACCTGACCGCGACGCTTGATAAACAATTGGCTTACCAAGATGCCGAGTTCGTGATCATTGCCACGCCTACCGATTACGATCCTAAAACCAACTACTTTAATACTTCATCGGTTGAAGCGGTCATTAAAGAGGTGATGGCGATTAATCCTAATGCTGTGATGGTGATCAAATCGACCGTGCCAGTGGGTTATACCGCCAGCATTAAACAAGAACTTGGCTGTGACAATATTTTATTCTCGCCAGAGTTCTTACGTGAAGGTCGCGCTTTATTTGATAACTTGCATCCGTCTCGCATTATCGTGGGTGAACAATCTGAACGCGCCCAAGTATTCGCTAACCTTCTGGTTGAAGGGGCGATTAAAGATGACATTGAGGTGCTATTTACCGATTCAACCGAAGCGGAAGCGGTGAAGTTGTTCTCTAATACTTACCTTGCATTGCGTGTGGCCTATTTTAACGAGTTAGATTCTTACGCTGAAGCTAATGGTTTGGACACGCGCCAAATTATTGAAGGCGTAGGCTTAGATCCACGTATTGGTAATCACTACAATAACCCATCATTTGGTTACGGCGGCTACTGCCTGCCAAAAGATACCAAACAATTACTGGCAAACTACGACGCCGTACCAAATAACATCATTGGCGCGATTGTGGATGCTAACCGGACTCGTAAAGATTTCGTTGCCGATTCCATTATTAAGCGCGCGCCAAAAGTGGTGGGCATCTACCGTTTGATCATGAAGGCGGGCTCGGATAATTTCCGCGCTTCCAGTATCCAAGGCATTATGAAGCGTTTAAAAGCCAAAGGTATTGAAGTGGTGGTGTATGAGCCGGTGATGAAAGAAGACGATTTCTTTAATTCCCGCGTGATCCGCGATTTTAACGAATTTAAACAAATGTCGGATGTGATCGTGTCAAATCGCATGATGGATGAATTATCGGATGTGGCGGATAAAGTCTACACCCGTGATTTATTTGGCTCGGATTAAAAGCTAAAAGCGAAATTCCGGATAACTCGTCCTTCGTTTCCTGAATGACAAAAGGTAACTACGACAAAGGATTGTCATGCATTACGATGTGTTTAATGGCGACGCAGATGGCATTATTGCGTTGCTGCAATTGCGCTTAGCTTCCCCTAAAAAAAGTCAATTAGTGACGGGGGTTAAGCGTGATATTCAATTGCTTACTCAAGTTGAAAATGCCCGTGATGTGACGTCGGTGACAGTGCTTGATATTTCATTGCAAAAAAACCTTACTCCACTGACTGCGTTGCTTGAACGTGCGATCCCTGTTTTTTATTGCGATCACCATCAAAGTGGCGATATTCCCAACCACTCCAGCCTGACAACTTTAATTAATCTCGACTCTGAAATGTGCACCAGTTTACTCATCAACCAAAAGCTAAAAGGCCAATATCAAACTTGGGCGATTGCGGCGGCATTTGGTGACAATATGGTGAAAGGGGCATTACGTTTAGCTCAGCAATTCGACCTTAGCCAATCTCAAATCGACTTTCTTAATGAACTCGGCGTACTGGTTAACTATAACGGTTATGGCGCTGACTTAAGCGATTTGCATATCTCGCCAGCGGATTTATTTACTCAATTACTGAGCTACCCTAACCCGTTTGATTTACAAGCTGATTTAAAGTCGCCATTTTATCAACTTCAAACCGGATACCAAGCCGATAAAGCCCATCTGAGCGCTATTTCTGCCAGTTATGTGGATGAGGTTTGTGAAGTGTTCATCTTGCCGTGCCAGCCGTGGGCAAGGCGGATTAGTGGCGTGTTTGGCAATGAACTGGCTAATCGAAATCCGGATAAAGCATTTGCGGTGTTAACGTTAAATCAGCTTAATCAAGATCAAGAATTAAAGAAGAGTGAGAAGAGTTACACCGTCAGCGTTCGTGCGCCTTTGAATAATCGACTGGGCGCAGATGAAGTGTGTGGGCAATTTGCCACTGGAGGCGGAAGACGTGCGGCGGCTGGGATCAATCACTTAAACGCCGATCAAATGAATGCATTTATTGAGGCGCTAAGCCAGCGGTATTTATAAGATAAAATAAAATGGTTATCCCACGTGACTTCCCACACGAGTAGATAAACCCTGTCACCCCACGCGAGTAGGTAAATTCCGTCATCCCATACGCGAGTAGAACGAGCAGATAGGGGATCTCGCTTTTCTCTTTGCTATTTAAATCCCGGCGCCATCAATTAAATCAGGTGAAGTACCATTAAATTGCTGATCCATATCCCAAGATGGCTTGTCACTTTGCGGGCGACCCACGATTTTAGCTGGAACGCCTGCAACTGTGGTGTGAGGGGGGACGGCTTGTAAGACCACCGAGCACGAACCAATTTTCGCCCCTTCACCGACTTCAATATTGCCTAATATCTTGGCACCTGCGCCAATCATAACGCCTTCACGGATCTTCGGATGACGATCGCCACCATCTTTACCAGTACCACCGAGGGTGACGTCTTGTAAAATTGACACATCATTTTCCACTACCGCTGTTTCACCAATCACAATGCCAGTGGCGTGATCGAGCATAATGCCATGACCAATTTTTGCGGCTGGGTGAATATCGACTTGGCAAGCGACGGAAATTTGATTTTGCAAATAGGTGGCAAGGGTGACGCGACCTTGATTCCATAGCCAGTTGGCCACGCGATAGCCTTGTAGCGCGTGGTAACCTTTTAAATACAATAGAGGAATAGAGTACATTGAAACGGCAGGATCTCGGTTTACGGTAGCGCAAATATCACACGTCGCCGATTCGGTTAGACTGCAATCAGAAAGGAACGCCTCTTCGACCACTTCACGCACGGCCATGGCGGGCATGGAAGCGGTTTTGAGTTTATTGGCCAAGATATAACTCAATGACGCGGCTAAGCTGTCGTGGTTAATAATGGTCGAATGATAGAAACTGGCCAGCATTGGCTCTTGCTCTGCCTGTTGCTTGGCTTCTTCTACGATTTTGTGCCAGATCTTCTGTTTTTCGCAGTGCTTCATGAAATCCTATTTCTCTTTTAGTCGTTATCGCCGCTTTGAAAACCACGATAACGAGTTAATCCTTTAGTGCCAAGATTCTTATGTTTCTAATCTTTTATCTTTCTGCTTTTTTCGCTCTGGCGAGTAAATCTTGCGCCGCTTGGCGAGCATCTTTACCTTGATACAATACTTGATAGATTTGGTCAACAATTGGCATTTCAACACCCATACGATTAGCCAGTAGCCACACTTCTTTTGTGTTGCGATAGCCTTCTACTACTTGACCTATTTCTTGTTGGGCTGTATCGATGGTTTTACCTTGACCTAATGCCAAACCAAAGCGTCGGTTACGCGATTGGTTATCGGTACAGGTTAACACTAAATCGCCTAAACCTGCCATGCCCATAAAGGTTTCTGCTTGTGCGCCTAATGCTGTGCCTAAGCGGGTCATTTCAGCCAGGCCACGAGTGATCAAGGCGGTTCGAGCATTAGCACCAAAACCAATGCCATCGGACATGCCAGCGCCAATCGCGATCACGTTTTTCACTGCGCCGCCCAGTTGCATACCGGTGAAATCTTCATTGGCATACACGCGAAAGCTTTTATCGCAATGAATAGTCTCTTGTAGATCTTTTACAAATTGAGCATTAGGAGAGGCAACAGAAATTGCCGTGGGCAATCCGGCCGCCAATTCTTTGGCAAAGGTTGGGCCAGATAATACCGCGAGTGGAATGTCATCGCCCAAAGCTTCTTGCGCCACATCTTTTAATAAACGGCCAGTTTCAGGTTCAAGCCCTTTGGTTGCCCAGCAAATGCGTGAATTGTCTAATAAGTGCGGCTTTAAACTGCCGAGCACTAAACCAAATACATGGCTTGGTACGACGACTAATAAATCTCGGCTTGAGGATACCGCAGTGGCTAAATCGGTTTCAATGATCAACGATTCTGGGAAGGCTATCCCCGGTAAGAACTCATGATTGGCACGGTCTGCTTGTAGCTTTGCCATGTGCTCGGCTTCATGCCCCCAAAGCACAACATTTGAACCATTGCGAGCCAGAGCGATGGCAAGAGAAGTACCATAAGAGCCCGCGCCGATAACGGTCATAACGACATTTTGATGAGGAGTTGTGTTTGGCATGATGAAAACCTTTTGATGAGTTCTGAAGGGGATAACGCAATAGACAAAAAAGCAAAAGCCGTTTAAATACTCACGAAACATCTAATCTCGATATTACTTGAGTATAGCGCTTTTGCTTTTTTATTTTCAGCGTTCAAAACGAAGCGCTTTCACACTTCATCGAGAAAACCAGATTATGCTTCTTCTTGTGGTGCTTGTTCAGCTTGTTGCTGTAGGTAGTTCATGAACAATGCATCAAAGTTAACCGGTGCTAGGTTCAATTGTGGGAACGTACCTTTAATCACTAAGCTTGAGATTGTTTCACGAGCGTATGGGAATAGGATGTTCGGGCAGAATGCACCTAGGCAATGAGCCAGTTGACCTTGTTCCATTTGTCCTGCAGTGAAGATACCGCCTTGTTGAATTTCACATAGGAAAGCAACTTCTTCCGCATTTTTAACGGTCACGGTTAAACGTAGAACCACTTCATAAACGCCTTCGCCTAATTCACGGCTTTGAGTGTCTAGCTCAAGGTTAACATCTGGTTCCCACTCTTTTTGAAACATGTTTGGTGAGTTCGGCGCTTCAAAAGAGATGTCTTTTAGGAAGATACGTTGAATTGTGAAGTTCTGTTGTTCTTGCGGTGCTGCTTCAGCCATGATTAAAATCCTTGTAGAGATAAATTAAAAAATGATTTGTAAGCCAGCACGCATGATGATGCGAGATATGCGTGAGTGGCTTTGCTTATTTTATTTCTTACCTTTTTTAGACACTGCTTTATCAGAGACTAACGGTAAGTTCTTTTCGTTCCAAGCGCTCATGCCGTTTTTCAGTACGGTCACGTTTTCAAAACCGGCTTTGGCCAATAGGTTGGCACTTTCTGGCGCAGTTTGTCCTAACTTGCATACCACAATGATTGGGGTCGCTTTGAATTTTTCAATGGTAGAAAGTGCACCAGATTTGATGTCTGATGGTAAAATGTGAACTGAGCCCGCAATATGACCATGTTTGAACTCTTCTTTCGAGCGAATATCAACCACAACGCCGTCTTGTTTGTTAATTAAAAAAGTCAGTTCATCGTTATCAATGGTTTTGTATTTGGCGGTTGAAGCTTTATAAAAACTCATGACCAATGCCGCCAGTACACCAACCCAAACAAGGCACATGATTAGGTTTTGTTGAAAAAATTCCGTATATTCTTGCATATTTTAAGCTCTTACCTGCGATAGCTGGGGACATCCACAGCTGAAATTTGAAAGGCAAGAGTATAACCGTCTAAACAAGCAGTGGCGAGAAGAGAAGAGAAAAAACCTATTCTAGATCTTAAAAGAGGCTAGGGGGCGTTGATCTTTCGTGATTAAATTTTGTTCAACAGTCCCTAAAGCCCAAAGTAAAATGTCAGTTTATCTTCAGTAAACCTTAAGGGTTTCTTGGTACAATGTGTTTATTGGTGGCGGCAAGTAATTCAAGCCATGTCATTATACTGACATGCTATTTCAATTTGCTATTACCTTGCACATGCTACTCTTACCAGAGAAAAACCAAATATACTCCAGTCACGCATCTTGACGTCATTGGGCTATATTAATCATAAATAACGAGGCCAGAATGATTCCGAGTATTTCTGTTGTGATCCCTGCTAAAAATGAGCAAGGAAACATTGGGAGGCTTATCAAGGAGATCCATCAAAGCCTACATGCTTTTGAGCAAGTAGAAATTGTTATCACGGATGATGGCAGCACCGACCAAACCGTACAAGAAGCCATAGAGACTGCTCGCGAGTGCCAATGTGCAGTGCAAGTAATTAGCCATGCACAAAGCTGCGGGCAAAGCACCGCTGTATTAACTGCAGTCAAACATGCCAAAGGCGACTGGATTGTGACTTCTGACGCGGATGGCCAAAATGATCCTTCCGATATGCCTGCGATGCTAGAGGCGGCAGCGAAAGTGACCAACCCGCACTTTTGTATCGCAGGGTTTAGAGCTAAGCGCCAAGATACCGCGTGGATCCGCTTTCAATCTAAATTTGCTAATGGCATTCGCGATAAATTATTGGGCGATGGCGTGCCCGATTCAGGTTGTGGCTTAAAAGTTATTCCTAAGCAAACCTATCTTCAATTACCGTATTTTGATCACATGCATCGTTTTCTTCCAGCGTTAATTAAGCGCCTTGATGGCGAGATTGTGGTGCATCAAGTTCAACATCGTGATCGAGAAGTCGGCACATCTAACTACAATGCTTGGAATCGAGCTTGGGTGGGTGTGGTCGATTTATTTGGCGTGATTTGGTTAAAGCACCGTGCCAAACTGCCGGTGGTCAAAGATGTTCAAGCGGTCACCGCGCCAACGGGCAAAAGTGATGACGCTTATTCCAATGACGACACTATCTAAATGAAGTGGTTAAAGCTGGCGGCGTTGATCGTGATTATCTTGTTGCTTATTTCGCAACTGAATAATCCGGTGATCGCCCATATTGCCGATAAAAACTGGCTGGTGGATTACATTGGACAAAATGGCATTAAAGGCGATGTTATTTTACTGGTGACATCCATATTCTTCTTAGCCATCAGTGGACCTAAGCAAGTGATCGCTTTGGTGTTTGGCTATTTGTACCATATTTACCTTGGAACCTTATTGACGATCGCTGTGTGTGTAGTCGCGGCATCGATCAATTATACGGTGGCGCATTTTTTACTGGCTAATATTCTATTTAAACGATTTCCGAATCGAATGCGAAAATTTAATGCCTTTGCCAGCCGCGCGCCGTTTACCAAAATTTTATTACTGCGCTTATTTCCGATTGGCAATAACGTGGTAACCAATGTGTTATCTGGCAGTGTGCGGGTGCCACTAGTGCCCTTTTTTTGCGCCAGTATTCTTGGCTATTTGCCGCAAACGATCATTTTTGTCTTAGCTGGTGCGGGGATCAAGTCGCCTGACAGTAATCTTATTTACGTCAGTGTTGGCCTAGGTGTGGTGAGTACCATTTTAACCAGTTTGATTTATCGTGATCATGTCAAACAACAGGTTGAATCATTAAATCAAGAATCAAATTTGGATGAAGCATCATGAACCAGGTTTCAGGCTCTATTGGAGCTCGCTGTCAACAAGCGTGGCGCAATGAAGATTACTATCAAACCCTATTGTTTTTATTGGTGATTGCGGCGGTTATTATTTTAGCCGGCGCAGGTTTTCGTGACCCGTGGCCTGCCGATGAGCCTCGCTTTGTCGAAGTGGCGCGTGAGATGGTGCAATCGGGTAATTGGTTTTTCCCGATGCGGGGAGGGGAATTATACCCAGATAAACCGCCGGTGTTTATGTGGTCGATGGCGGCTTTTTATTGGCTAACGGGCAGTTTAAAAGCGACGTTCATGTTACCTAATGCGATTGTGAGTTTGATGGCATTAGTGTGTTGTTATGACATTTCCGCCAAATTGTGGAATGTCAAAACTGCGCGCACGGTTGGTTTGTTATTACTGATCGCCCCACAATTTATTATTCAGGCTAAAGCGGCGCAGATTGATGCCATGGTTGCCGCTTGGATAACGATTGCGATGTATGGTTTGTTACGCCACTTTTTTGTTAAAACCAGTTGGACTTGGTATTGCGTTGCCTGGGGCTTTATGGGACTGGGGATCATTACCAAAGGAGTGGGGTTCTTACCGGCGCTACTGCTTATTCCTATCTTGTTTTTACACTTTTCGGGCAAGCATCGCTTTGAAGAACAAGTGTCATGGAAACTCTTGTGGGGACCGGTGGCCATGCTTGCGGTCGTCGCTTGTTGGTTGATTCCTATGCTGTCGATTGCCGAAAGTAGCCATAATCCCGATTTTATTGCTTATAAAAATAATATTTTATTTAAGCAAACCGGTCAGCGTTACGCCCATTCTTGGGGGCACATTAAACCTTGGTATTACTTTGTGGTCAGCGTTATTCCTGCCATGTGGTTTCCTTTGTACTTTGTATTTTTCAATAAGAAATTCTGGCAACAAAGTCGCCAATCTGTGGTGATCATTAGCTTATTAGCTTGGATTGCATTAGTGGTGGTGTTCTTTAGCTTTAGCCCTGGTAAGCGTGGGGTTTATATTCTACCAGCACTGCCGATGATGGCACTGATCGCGGGGCATTTCTTAGCGCGCGAGACTTGGCAACCTTGGGTCGAAAAATTGCTCAAAGGCTTAATTGCCGTCCTTGGTGTTGCGATGCTGGTGGCCGCAGGGATGGCGTTATTTAAAGCGCATGTGGTGACTAAAGCATTGGGCGATGACACCTTACCTTATGCTGCATTCTTTATTGTTGCAGGCGCGGTGTGGTTGCTGGCTTTCTGGAAAGGGCTAAAAAAACCAGCATTATGCAGTTTAGGCGCGGCATTAGCCATTACTTGGGTGTTATACAGTTTTGTCGGCTACTCTTTATTAAATCCAATGCGGACTCCTGCTAAAGCCATGATGCTTGATGTGCAGCAAAAAATTGGCTCTGATGGCGAACTCGGTTTAACTCGCTTTAAAGAGCAGTTTTTATTGTTCTCGCCAATTTCATTAACTCATTTTAGTTATTTAGATGAGGCGACAGAGCAAGACCGTAACGCTTGGCAGTGGATGAAAGAAAAACCGAATCGCTACATCATGACCACCAATTCTAAAGATATGGAATGCTTTGATCGCACTAAAGCGGTGGATCTTGGTATGGCGCATCGCCGTGATTGGATTCTACTCGACAGTCGCAGCTTGCTTACTACCTGCACGGCGCCACAAGAGAAGAAACGCTATCACTTAACGATTACTCAACCATACTCATAATATAACGACCTTATCGCCGTCTTAATCATGATCTCTCGCTAGCTTCGATGAGATAGGATTAAGGCGGCTTTTAAATATGCAGGGCTTTACATGTTGAAACACAGATATACTTTTTATTTCGCTTTTTTTGCTATTGCACTGCTGAGTTTTATTAATCGCGATTTAACTCCAGTCAATGAATTAAAATACATCAGCATTGCGCTGGAAGCGTTGCAATCGAACCATTGGTTTGCTTTTTATAATCATGGTCAAATTTATGCCGACAAACCACCGGTGTATTTTTGGGTCATCATGGTGGGTATTAAGCTATTTGGCACCAATGGCGCGGCGTTGTTTACCTGTTTATTTAGTATCTTGCCGGCGATTGGTATTGCAGAAGTGATGCATCGTTGGACTAAACATGAGCTCAAACCTGCGATGGGCAATATCGCGGTGGTGATGTTGATCAGCAGTGGGTTATTTTTAGCTTGCGCCATTATTTTGCGTATGGATATGTTGATGGCGCTGTTTATTACCTTGGCGTTGTATCAGTTCCATCTTGCATTTATCCGTCAGCAACAATATTTAGCCCCATCCGCTCAGCGCTACTTTATTTTACTGTTTATCTTATTGGCCTTATTGATTAAAGGTCCGGTCGGGCTGTTATTGCCGGTGCTGTCTATCTTCGCTTTCTTGTGGCAAAAAAAATCACTAAAGCAATGGTCGCTGTATTTTCCATTAAAAGGTGTGTTGTTATTTTTGCTGATCATTGGCTTGTGGGGGTTGGGCATTGATTATGATGGCGGGCATCAATATTTGTATCAACTCACTATAGGTCAAGCACTAAAACGCGGTATTCATGCTAGCGTGCACCCAGAGCCTATTTATTATTATTTGCAAAGCGCCTTTAGTACCTTACAACCTTGGAGTCTATTGCTGGTGGTGAGTGGGCTTGGCTTTATTCTGCAATTTTTTAAATCTAAATCGCAATTAGAAACCCAATCCAAACTATCTGATACTGCATGTTTATTTCTGACGGTAACAATCACTGGGGTGGTAATGTTGTCGGCGGTGAGCAGTAAGCTTGAGATTTATTTTCTGCCCCTGATGCCTTTTGTTATTTTCGCTAGCGTGATGATATTGCAACAACTCAATGAGCGTAAATGGTGGTTGTGGGGGTTATACCCAATTGCAGTGCTGACCATGATTGCACCTATAGTGGCATTATTTTTCACCTCCGCATTAGATAAATTACCAGTGTCATTAAGTGATGCCTACTTACTGCTTGCGAGCCTCTTTATTTTTGGTGTAATAACGATGGGTTTGTTACTCAAACAGAAGTATCAACATGCTGTGGTCTCACTTGGGTGTACTATGCTCGCGATTATACTGGTGGCGGCGTTAGTGGTGCCGAAATACAACAACTTACTTGGGGTAGAACAAGTCGCAAACTTAGCGCAACAGCAATCTCCAAAGTATGGCAATCAAGGTTATTACGCTTACAAAAAAGAATCGATCCAAAATATGGATGTGTATTTTCATCAACCGGTGCTTCTGATCGATACGGTTCAACAAGCGGTGAATCTTAACGTTGGCAGCGTGATCATTACTAAAAACAAACAAGCAGAAATCATCAAAGCCTTAGCAGCCAAAGGGCAAAAGCCAAGCTATATTAATACCGAAGGGAAATACACATTATTGGTAAGATAGCGAAGCACATCAATACGGCAAAAACGGTATTGTTGAGGCGCTTACAGCCCGTCACTTTCGAGGATCTACCTACAGCGCGCGGTGATTAGATTCCCGCTCTCGCTTATGCTCGGCAGGAATGACGAATTTCTGTGGTTCAGCGCGTGGTGATCGACTCACCGCGGGTTGGGTTTCAAATATTATTCGGCGAGCTCGATCGTTATGCGCGCTTTTGATTTTCATCTTGCTTAAAACTTCGGCATAATGTTGGCAATCAATGAAATTTTGTACCAGATTTATGTGACAGTTGCAGGGTAAGTCGCAAGTATATCGACCAATAAGCGGTCTTAAATTGATCTTATCCTACAGTTTATAATGAAAAGTGTAGTAAAATTACGCTCAACGAAAATCTATAATTTTTAGTCTTTAAACGAGGTTTAACATGTCGAATAAAAAACCAATCGCTTTAGTGATCCTTGATGGATGGGGTTCTCGCGAAACTCATGGCGATAACGCGATTGCTAATGCCAATACTCCGGTACTGGATTCTCTATTTGCTAATCAACCGAACACGCTTATTTCAGCTTCAGGTTTCGATGTAGGTCTACCTGATGGTCAAATGGGTAACTCTGAAGTGGGTCACACCAACATTGGTGCGGGTCGTGTGGTATATCAAGACTTAACTCGTATTACGAAATCTATTGCCGATGGTGAATTTAAAGATACGCCAGCACTTGCCAATGCGATTGATAAGGCTGTTAAATCTGACAACGCGGTTCACATCATGGGTCTTATGTCTCCTGGTGGCGTACACAGCCATGAAGATCACATCTACGCTGCGGTACAAATGGCAGCAGAACGCGGCGCCAAAAAAATCTATGTACACGCATTCCTTGATGGTCGTGATACTCCGCCGCGCAGTGCAAACAATGCACTACAACGTTTCCAAGATTTATTTGCAGAGCTAGGCCTTAAAGAAGGTCGTGTTGCCTCTCTAATTGGTCGTTACTTTGCTATGGATCGTGATAACAATTGGGATCGCGTCCAAAAATCTTACGACTTGCTGACTCAAGCAAAAGCGGAATTTACTTTTGATTCAGCAACTGCTGGCCTTGAAGCGGCTTACGCGCGTGATGAAAATGACGAGTTTGTACAAGCGACTGAAATTCGCGCCGAAGGTGATGCACAAGCGTCTATCGTTGATGGCGACGCTGTGATCTTTATGAACTACCGCGCTGACCGTGCTCGTGAAATTACTCGTACTTTCGTACCTGATTTCTCTGGTTTTGAACGTGCTGTATTCCCAACGATTGATTTTGTGATGCTAACTCAATACGCGGCAGACATTCCTCTGCTTTGCGCATTCCCACCGGCATCATTAGAAAATACTTACGGTGAGTGGCTGTCTAAATGTGGCAAAACTCAACTGCGTATTTCTGAAACTGAAAAATATGCTCACGTTACTTTCTTCTTCAACGGCGGTAAAGAAGATGAATTTGAAGGTGAAGAGCGCCAATTAGTCGCGTCTCCAAAAGTCGCTACTTACGATCTTCAACCTGAAATGAGCGCGCCAGAATTAACCGACAAGTTAGTTGCAGCGATCAAATCAGGCAAGTTCGATACTATCATTTGTAACTACCCGAACGGCGACATGGTTGGTCACACTGGCGTTTATGAAGCTGCGGTTAAAGCATGTGAAGCCGTTGATGAATGCATCGGCCGTGTGGTTGCTGCAATCAAAGAAGTCGATGGTCAAATGCTGATCACAGCCGATCACGGCAACGCTGAAATGATGATCGATCCAACAACCGGTGGCGTACACACTGCGCACACTAACTTACCAGTGCCATTGGTTTACGTTGGTTCTAAAAACCTTGAATTCAAAGCGGGCGGTAAGCTATCTGATCTTGCGCCAACCATGCTTGAACTAACAGGAATGGAAATTCCAGCAGAGATGACTGGTGAGGTAATCGTAAATCTGAAATAATCCTTATCCTTCGTACTTGAAGCTACAGCTAGCTCTAAATTGATAATAGGTTGACTACGATCATTCACTCCAATCACCTAGACAGCTAGCTTTCTGTTTACAAAAGAAAGCTCATGGAGATGAATGATCTTGCCGCCTCACTGCAACATCAATTACTTTGGATAACGAATTGTGCGAATTACTGTTATGGTAGTTCGCACAATATTTGTAGATCATGTCTTTTTGATAGACGCAGATCGTGTCTTTAAAAGATAGAAAGGACCATGTTTTAGATGAATTTATGCAAAAAAAGGCTTTCTAGTTTCCTCGTCGGCCTATCACTTTCTATTTTATTACTTCCACTTAGCGTAAACGCTGCCTCAAAAGAGGAGCTAAAAGGCGTATCGGCGCAGATATCTCGTCAAAATTCCTCCATCAGTTCGCAGCAGAAAAAACTCAATAAATTACAAAGCGAATTAAAAGATCACGAAGTGGCGATTTCAAAATTAGGTCAAGAGATCCGTCATACTCAGCGAGAGCTGAGTAAGGTTCACGTTAATTTAAATCAGCTTCAAACTCAAAAACAACAATTAGAACAAACCAAAGCCGAGCAAAAAGCCACGCTTGAAAAATTAATCAAAGCCTATTACATCACTAGCCGTAATAATGATGTCTCCCAAATTCTACAAGGCGGCGATCCAGCAGAAAAAGATCGCATCAGCCAATATTTCCAACATCTTGCGACCGCTCGTACCGAAGCCATCCAAGCGCTAGAAATAACCCAATCTCAACTGGATGAAAAACAACAACAACTTTCAGTCGAAGAAAATAAACAATCGATGCTATTGGCGCGCCAAAAAGACAAGCGCAGCGATCTACAAAAAGCGCAAGGCCAACGTAAAGACACTGTCTCAGGCATTCGCACGAACATTAAGAGTAATCAAAGTAGCTTGGCCGAATTGCGTCGTAATGAAACACGCTTAAAAGCCGAGATAGCTAAAGCGGCAAAACGTAATATTTCGCCAATGGATGGGTTGGCGAAATACCGAGGTCGCTTGCCGTGGCCATTAAAAGGCAGCATTGCCCACAGTTATGGTACTCGCCAAAGCGGGCAAGTGACTTGGAAAGGTATTGTGATTAACGCCAAACAAGGTCAAGCGGTGAAAGCGGTGCATTCTGGTAAGGTGGTATTTGCCGAATGGCTACGCGGCTACGGTTTAGTGGTATTACTGGATCACGGTAAAGGTGATATGACCTTATATGGTTATAACTCAACCTTACTGAAAAAAGATGGTGATGTGGTCGCTGCTGGTGAAACCATTGCTCTGGCAGGTAATACCGGTGGACAAGATCGCCCATCACTGTACTTTGAAGTTAGACGTAACAGTCAGCCACAAAACCCAAAGAGTTGGTTGCAGAGATAAATACGACAATCTGAGAATAGGCAGCGAGACGCCGAGTGCGCTTCGCTGCAAACCTCAAAATACAGTGGTAACTTTAATTTTATGCCTTCTGAGCGTTATGGCTTCACTCTTGAAGCTGTTGCAATAATTGCTTTCTAAAATACACCGCATAACCATAAGCGCAGATCCCACCGACTATATTGCCAACCGCGATGCCAACAAATAGGCCTTGCACGCCGTAATGATGACTACCAAACAAAGCAAAAGGTAAGGTGAAAATAAATAGGCGGGCAAAGTTCCAGAAGAAGGCTTTAAGTGGCAAGTGCATTGCATTTAAGCAACTGACCAACATCATGACAAGCCCTTGGAAACCATAGCTAAAAGGCACAATTAACAAAAAGTGCCACAAGGTTCGGTGGACACTTTCTTCTTGGCTAAATAAGGAAGCAATAGGCCAACTTAGCGGCACCATCAATACAAATAAACCAAATTGAAAGATCAGCGAAAAACGCATCGACGCAAACAAAGCCTCAAAGCTACGTTGTGGATTCTTTGCCCCCATATTTTGCGCGATAAACGGGGTGAGTACTGAGCCAAGCGACATTAAAACTAAGATCATAATCGATTCGACTCGTTGTGCAGCGCCATAAGCCGCCACCGCTTCTGTTCCAAATCCTGCCAGCATCCACATTAAAATTGCACCCGATAGCGGATTCATCGCACTGGAGAATGCCGCTGGAGTGCCAATTTTTAAGATTTGTTTCCAATCACTCAAGATGTTTGCAAACTTTGGTCGAGCCACCATTTTTTCGCGCAAGATCAACACATGTAAAATAAGGATTAACCCGCCTAACCAACTGATCGCACTGGCAATCGCCGCGCCTTGAATGCCAAGTTCAGGAAAAGGGCCGTAGCCAAAAATAAGTAGCGGATCGAGTATGCCGTTAATTAACCCCGACATCATCATGATCTTAGCGGGCGTTTTGGTATCACCGGTGGCGCGGATCACACTATTGCCGGCCATAGGTACGACTAATAATGGAATGGTGAGATACCAAATCGACATGTATTGCTCAATCAACGGGAGCAGCGGCGGAGTCGCTCCTAATGCACTAAATAGCGGCTTAATTGTGAGAAAGCCAATGGTTGAAGCAATGCTGACCAAGAGTATTGCCAGCAATAAACCATGAGTCGAAAAACGCGCCGCTTTGCTATCATCTTTTTGCCCAAGTAAACGACCAACATTGGCCGATAACCCCATGCCGATGCCAAGCGTAATGCAGCTCACGCCAAAGGTGACTGGAAAGGTGAAACTGATCGCCGCTAAGGCTTGAGTGCCTAATAACGAGATAAAAAAGGTATCGATAAGATTAAATGTCAGGATCGCAAATAAGCCAAACATCATTGGTACGGTCATTTTTTTTAAGACGGTTTGAATGTGGCCAGTGAGTAGGCCGTGTTTATCATGCATGGTAATGACAACGTTGATGATGGAAGCAATAGGATACAGGAAAAGCGAAAAAGCGGGAAGCGGGCACGCTATGGCTCGGGAGTTCAAGATCTCCAACCGGGATCACATTTTTTTTCGTCTGCCCCCTTGTATTATGGCCTGAGCTCCCCAACATCTTTATCAGCCGAATGATTCGGCATCCCTAAAATTTCTATGAACATCTACTAGGAGAAACAACCAGATGAACATTCGTCCTTTACACGACCGAGTTATTGTTGAACGCCAAGAAGTTGAATCTAAATCGGCTGGTGGCATCGTACTAACCGGTTCTGCTGCGGAAAAATCAACTCGCGGTATCGTTCTAGCTGTAGGCAAAGGTCGTATCTTAGAAAATGGCACAGTATTGCCGCTAGACGTTAAAGTCGGTGACTCGGTAATTTTTGCTGAAGGTTATAGCACCAAGTCTGAAAAAATCGATGGTAAAGAAGTATTAGTCATGTCAGAGAATGACATCATGGCTGTTATTGATTAATACTCGCATTCAAAAAACCAAACGCATTCAATAGATTTAAGGAATATTCAACATGGCTACAAAAGACGTAAAATTTGGTAACGACGCACGAATCAAAATGCTAGAAGGTGTCAACGTTCTGGCTGACGCGGTAAAAGTGACTTTAGGGCCTAAAGGTCGTAACGTGGTGCTAGATAAATCATTTGGCGCACCAACTATCACTAAAGATGGCGTATCTGTTGCACGTGAAATCGAGCTAGAAGACAAATTCCAAAACATGGGCGCACAAATGGTGAAGCAAGTTGCTTCTCAAGCGAACGATGTTGCTGGTGATGGAACAACAACGGCGACAGTATTGGCGCAATCTATCATCACTGAAGGTCTTAAAGCGGTTGCTGCGGGTATGAACCCAATGGATCTGAAACGTGGTATCGATAAAGCGGTTGCTGCTGCCGTCGAAGAGCTTAAAAACTTATCTAAGCCTTGTGCGACTAGCATTGAAATCGAACAAGTTGGCGCGATCTCTGCAAACGCAGATAGCACCATTGGTAAAATCATTGCAGAAGCGATGGATAAAGTTGGTCGTGATGGCGTGATCACGGTTGAAGAAGGTCAAGCACTGCAAGACGAGCTAGACGTGGTTGAAGGTATGCAATTCGACCGTGGTTACTTATCGCCATACTTCATCAACAACCCAGAAGCGGGCAGCGTTGATCTAGAAAGCCCATTCATCCTATTGGTTGATAAGAAAGTATCAAACATCCGTGAATTACTGCCAACACTAGAAGCTGTCGCTAAAGCCTCTCGTCCACTGCTTATCATTGCAGAAGACGTAGAAGGTGAAGCACTCGCAACATTGGTAGTAAACAACATGCGTGGCATCGTGAAAGTCGCGGCAGTTAAAGCGCCTGGTTTCGGTGACCGTCGTAAAGCGATGCTACAAGATATCGCGGCATTAACGGCGGGTACGGTTATTTCTGAAGAGATCGGTCTTGAGCTTGAAAAAGCAACGCTAGAAGATCTTGGTCAAGCGAAACGTGTCACTATCACTAAAGAAAACACCACGATCATTGATGGCGCAGGTGAAGAGTCAATCATTCAAGGTCGCGTAACCCAAATTCGTCAACAAATCGAAGATGCAACCTCTGACTACGACAAAGAAAAACTGCAAGAGCGTGTAGCTAAATTAGCTGGCGGCGTAGCAGTCATCAAAGTTGGCGCAGCAACCGAAGTTGAAATGAAAGAGAAAAAAGACCGCGTTGAAGATGCACTGCACGCAACTCGCGCTGCGGTTGAAGAAGGTATTGTTGCCGGTGGTGGTGTGGCACTTATCCGCGCTGCAGCAACCGTTTCTGCAAATGGTTTAGCTGGCGATAACGAAGAGCAAAACGTCGGTATTCGCGTAGCACTTCGCGCAATGGAATCCCCAATTCGTCAAATCACGAAAAACGCAGGTGATGAAGAATCTGTGGTTGCTAACAATGTTCGTGCAGGCGAAGGTAACTACGGTTACAACGCTGCAACCGGCGAATATGGAGATATGATCGCAATGGGTATTTTAGATCCAACGAAAGTCACTCGTAGCGCACTTCAGTTCGCCGCATCGGTTGCCGGTCTTATGATCACGACCGAAGCGATGGTAACTGATAAGCCACAAGATTCTGGTTCTGCAATGCCTGATATGGGTAGCATGGGCGGAATGGGTGGTATGGGCGGCATGATGTAATCAGTCCCCTTATAACTGACCATAAAAAACCCGCAGATTTGCGGGTTTTTTTATGGCTGTTCTTATATGCCATTGATTTATATTTGACTCAATTAGCTATCAATGGAATGGTAAAAAGAAAAGATATTAATCAAGGATGAAGCATGACTATTTGTTTACGCGATCTCAAACTATCTCTTGCCACCGAGCAAATCGAAGTGCCTTGCTGGACCATTGAGCCCGAGCAGCATTGGGTGATCTTTTCGACTTACAGTCATTGTGGTTCAACGTTAGGTCGAGTGCTGGCCGGTGACTTAGATTTAAAAGCCAATCCTAAACCAGTGGCAGGCGATCATTCAGCGAATATTGGGCTGAATTTACAAGGTTTGCCTGATTCGATTGGTTGGGTGTCTTTGCATTTGCAACAGGCATTGCTCGAAAAAGAAATTGCCAATGATGATACTGATTTTATGGATAAAATTGATATCGGTTCCACGGTCGAAGCATTAGTTTTAGAGTGTTGTGACTCTGCCGAGCAACGGGATGAATTATTAGCATTAACCGATATTGCTCATTTGCGTTTGCGAGGTTTTCGTCAATTATCGACCGGAGAAACTCGCCGTGTGATGTTGGCGCGAGCGTTAGCTATTCGTCCTCGCTTGCTTATTTTAGATGAGCCTTACGCCGGATTAGATCTTGCCCATCAACAACAATTATCCAGCCTGATTAATCAACTCTCCCAGACCATACAAATTATCGTGATGACTTCCCGTCAAGATGAGGTGCCGGAGTGCATTACTCACGTGGCGATGTTTAATCATAGCCAAAATAAGCAAGGTGTGACGGTCAATACCTTAGGGGAGGGAATGTCGATCGAGCAGTGGCACGCACACCCAGTGATGGCGCAGCTTAATCAGTTATCGCAACAGCGCAGTGATGAGGTAATGGGGTTAATTAAACGTCAGCGTTATCAAGCGCAATACCCCGATCCACTGGTGGAGTTAAAAAACGGCAAAGTGGAATACACCGATGGGCTGATTTTTAAGGATGTGAATTGGCGTATTAATAATGGCCAGCATTGGCAAGTTCGCGGCCCGAATGGCTGCGGAAAAAGTACCTTATTAGGGCTGATTTTAGGCGACCATCCTCAGTGTTATAGCAACGATATTACTTTATTTGGCAAACCGCGCGGCAGTGGCGAAACCATTTGGCAAGTGAAGCAACAAATTGGCATTGTATCCTCGGCGTTGCATCTACAATATCGAGTCAATTGCAGTGCGCTTGAGGTGTTGTTATCCGGCTTTTTTGATTCGATTGGTTTGTATCAAAAGCCGAGTAAAAAGCAGATCGATCTCGCTAAAGATTGGTTGGCTATTCTGCACATGAGTCATTGTGAGAAAATTAGTTTTAAGCAGTTGGATTATGGTCAGCAGCGGTTATTACTTATTGGTCGGGCGCTAATTAAACAGCCGGTGTTATTGATTTTAGATGAGCCGTATCAAGGCTTGGATTTTATCAACCGTAAGCTGGTGATGAATACCTTAAATATGCTCGCACAAGAAAATTTAAGCCAATTGCTGTACGTTTCCCACCATGTGGATGATGCGTTGCCCGCAATTAAAAACTACCTCGATTTTGTTGGAAACACAGAGCAAGGGTATGAAGTGGAGATTGTAAAATTTCCAACCATTTGTTAGATATTTATGATTGCAAAAACTCGCCAATGGTCTGATACACCTTGGCGCACTCATCAGGGATAATGTCTTCATACATAGGTTTATCATTGGTATTAATGGTAAAAAGTGCAGGGTGATCACTCACGATAAAAGGAATAGCCATGTTGAACCTCGATATTGGGTTAGTAATGCCATTTAATGAACCATTTCAGAATCAATTCACCAATTAATTGATGTTTGATATGAATGGGTGGTTATTATAATTATTCTTTATTGACACATCTAACACTAACGATGTTAAATGAACTTGTTATCAAAATATAGCCAGTTGTGTCCATTTTGTGAACGAGGTTAACTTGTGACTAAAGTCGTAGCGAGAATACTTTTGTATTAAATCTATGATTATTTGTAATGTATTAAATGATTTAGTTTCACTTTTTTCATTGATGATTATTGTCTATACTGCAAGCAACTCGAAACAAGTCGTCACGAATATCAGCAAGATTTTATTTCTTATTTTAAGCGTTAAGAGCGCCAATCTGGAGACGTTATGTTTAAAGCATTAGTTCTAAATCAAGAAGAAAAACGCACTATTTCTAGTATTGAAATGTTAGATGAAGCCACTTTGCCACAAGGTGAAGTGATGGTAGCGGTTGATTATTCTTCTTTAAACTACAAGGACGGTTTGGCCATCACAGGGAAAGGAAAAATTATCCGCAACTTCCCAATGGTTCCTGGTATTGATTTCGCCGGTACCGTTCTTGAGTCAAAAGATGCACGCTACAATGCAGGTGATAAAGTGGTATTAACCGGTTGGGGCGTAGGTGAAAACCATTGGGGCGGCATGGCACAAAAAGCCAGCTTGAAAGCCGATTGGTTAGTGCCTTTGCCACAAGGATTTGATAGCAAGCAAGCGATGATGATTGGTACCGCAGGCTTTACCGCGATGTTATGTGTTCAAGCTATCCTTGATGGTGGCGTAAAACCTGAAGATGGTGAAATCTTAGTGACGGGTGCCAGCGGTGGTGTTGGCTCTGTTGCGGTGACTTTACTTAGCCAGCTCGGTTACACAGTGGCAGCCGTGACGGGGCGTGTTGAAACCAACGGTCCGCTACTCGAAAAACTTGGCGCAACACGCATTATTGATCGCAGTGAGTTTGAAGAGCCTGCTCGTCCATTAGAGAAACAAATTTGGGCTGGCGCAGTTGATACTACAGGCAGCAAAGTATTAGCTAAAGTCTTAGCACAAATGGATTACAACTCAGTGGTTGCAGCTTGTGGTCTGGCGGCAGGGTTTGATTTACCGACCACGGTAATGCCATTTATTTTGCGTAACGTGCGTTTGCAAGGTGTGGATTCAGTGAACTGCCCAAGCGAGAAACGTATTGCGGCGTGGAATAAGTTAGTTGAAATTCTTCCTGCCAGTTACTTTGAGCAAGCGTGTACCGAAGTGAGTTTAGATGAAGTGCCTAAGTACGCCGATGATATTACTAATGGCCAAGTGACGGGTCGTGTGGTTATTAAACTGTAATCGCTTACAAACGGTAATCGTTACCAAGCGGTAATGATTGTCTAGCAATATTGTTTGTTAAGCATTATTTGTTAAACATTGTTTGCTAAGCAAAGCAGAAATTATAAAGAGTGAACAAAAGGTTAGGTGGTGCTTTGACATGAGTGCCCACCTGGCCTTTTTTGTTTGTGAGGTGATCTTATATAAGCAGCTGTTCATTGAGATTTTCAGTTCAAATCATCGTGATTTCAAAAAGCACGACGACTTAAAAACCGTCATCTCGGAAACGAGGAACGAGTTATCCGTGATCTCGCTTTTAAACCACTCCCCACCGATTAACCACCAAAAATTATCACACGTTCATAAAGAAAAAAGCGAGATTCCCTATCTCCTCGCTTAGGCTCATGCATGGAATGACGGCGTTGAGGGCGAGGCTCAGGTATGGAATGACGCGTTAAGGGCAAGACTCAAGCAGGGTATGACGGCGTTGGTATTAACCTTCCGACCAACCATCTGAATCCGACATATCTGGCGCGCCGGGAATCGATTTTTCTTCATCGGCCCATTCACCAAAATCAATCATTTGGCATTGCTTGCTGCAAAAAGGGCGGTAAGGGCTGATTTCTCCCCAAACGACATCTGTTTGGCAAGTAGGGCATTTAACAACGGTGGTTTTCTTTGGCGTAGGGCTGTTCATATTGATTACTCGGTTTTGATAACTTAATCGCTTATATGCTCAGAAGTGTAGCGTTAACAAATCGCGAGATCAAACTCGATATCTTGGCTGCAAGCATTACCGGTATCAAAATACATAAACTTAATTGCAAAGCGGTTTTTATGCCCAGAAATCATAGGGTAAACGCCGAGCTCAACCGGTAATTGCAAACGTAGAACGTGGGCATCTTCGGCTTCACTTTGGAAGAAGCCATTACGAGCGGTTTGAGGCTTGAGTTGTGAGGTTTCACGCGTTAGGCGCAACATTAATGCTAACGCTTGTTTTAAAGGTGCCAGGGTATCAGTCCAAACTTTGGCATCCGCGAGTCGCTGTTCTAATGGTAAATGCAGCCAGTAATGTAGCGCGGGTAAATCAAAGCAGCAAGTGCCGCCAGGGAGGTTAAAACGTTGACGGATTGAACTTAAAAAACGGTCTTCTTTTAAGCTGACCCCAAAACGTTCCGCTGCCATTACTTGTTTAAAGCTGGTATCAATTTCATTTAAAATAGTGGTGAGGATCGCTTGATCTACCCCTGCAACCCCCATCCAATGTTTGCAAGCCAGTTTTTGTTTTTCGAGATCTTTGCCAATTTCAGATTTAATTTGAATTTGTTCAAACAGATCCATTAAATCAAATAAAGAACGGAAAAAAAGCTGATAGGCTTGCGGGATCTCAAAAGAGGCAGAACTATGCAGCTGCTTAATTAGAGTGTCTATTCGCAGATAAATTCGTACTTTTTCATTTAATGGATGTTCGAATTTTAACATAATAATTTCAACACATAGTTTGGGTGACATTGATAGAGCTATTGTCACAGATATTGATAGGTCTTGCTATCCCCTTGTCGCTTCAAGTTACCTTTAAATCCAGTAATTTGCCTACGATGGGCTAATATCTAAATATTTTTGATGCAACGCCGTCACTTGTAATAGTAACGCTTGTTGAGTTTGTGGATTGAGATCGGCGTCATTGTTAATCACATCATCAGCAAAAGATAAGCGTTCTTGCCTTGAGGCTTGTGAGGCGAGAATAGCGCGGACTTGAGTTTGCGAGGTGCTATCGCGTGAGCAAGTTCGCTCAATTTGAGTTTGCTCACTCGCATCGACCACTAAAATACGATCGACAAAATTCTTCCACTCGCTTTCAACCAATAGTGGTACCACTAAAATCACATAAGGTGAGGTAACGTGTTGAAGTTGACGTTTGATTTCAGTGCGAATTAACGGATGAAGTAAATCATTGATCCATTGTTTTTCACTTGGAGCAGAAAAAATACGTTCACGTAACTGGCGACGATCAAGCTCACCAGTGTCGGTTAATATCGAGTCGCCAAAGTGTTGCACTATCGCATTGAGGCCAAGCGTGTTCGGCTGCACCACTTGACGCGCCACAATATCGGCATCCACCAAATCAATATTAAAATGCTGGTGGAATAAATTAGCAATACTGGTTTTACCGCTGCCGATCCCGCCCGTCAGTCCAATGATCATAAAATTACGCACCTAGCATATAAGTTAAGTACCAATGGGCGATATCGTGCCCCCAAATCAAACAAAACCACCCGGCGATGGCAAGGTAGGGGCCAAATGGAAAGGTCATATCGATGCCTTTTTTCTGCTGGCGTAATTGAATAATGCCAAAGATGAGTCCCACCACCGAAGAGAGTAATATTAATAACGGTAATTGTTGCCATCCAAGCCATGCACCAAGAGCGGCCAGCAATTTAAAATCGCCATACCCCATGCCTTCTTTACCAGTGAGTAATTTGAATGCCCAAAATACCGACCATAAGCATAAGTAACCCGCCATTGCGCCAATCACCGCATCTTGTAATGAAATCGGGCTAATACCAAACGCCGATAATGCCAATCCCGCCCATAATAACGGCAGGGTTAATTGGTCAGGCAACAACATGGTATCGAGATCGATAAAGGTGGCCGCTATTAAGGTAAAGGTGAAAAACAATAACGCTAAGCCATACCAATCGGCAGGGAAATAACAGGTAACCACTACCGCAAGCAGAGCAGTTAATAATTCGATAGCAGGGTAGCGAGGGCTAATTGGGTTGGCACATTGACGGCATTTACCACGTAAAAATAACCAGCTGATCACGGGAATATTATCGACTGCGCGAATTTGAGTCCCACACTTAGGGCAGCGTGAACGTGGAATACTTAAATTAAACGGTTGTGCTAATTCATCTAACTGCGCGGTTATTTCGGGATCATTTTTAAACTTTTTACCAATCTTGAGTTCGCTAAGGTAGCCGAAGCACTCTTGTTTCCATTCGCGTTCCATGATTACGGGTAGGCGATAGATCACCACATTTAAAAAACTGCCAATCAGCAAGCCAAACACACCTGCTAAAATAGGGAATAGAAAAGGGTAATAGTCAAAAATTATCATGTTGGATCACAGCGCCACTGAAAGTGAAAATAATAGCCTTAGAATACACTAACTAGCTTAAAGATTGGCAGATAAAGTGACACCACCAGTCCGCCAACCACTACGCCTAAAAAGACAATGATCGCAGGTTCAATGATTTTACCTAAATTATCGACGGTGTTATCCACTTCAAACTCATAAATGGTGGCGACCTTATTGAGCATATCATCCAAGTTACCGGACTCTTCGCCAATCATCACCATCTGCAATACCATTTCAGGAAACGCCTCGGCATTACGCATTGCTATGTACATCGGCATGCCGGCGGCAGTGTCTTTGTGGACTTGCTCAACCGCCACTTGATAATGCAAGCTGCCAGCGGTTTTAGCGGTGGTGAGTAGGCTGGTTAAAATTGGAATACCGGCGCTAAAGCTAGTAGAAAGAGTTCGGCTGAATTTGGCGATCGCCGCTTTGGAAAATACCGGTCCTAATACTGGCATTTTTAACGCCATACGACTGGTCTTTAATCTAAAACTAAATGAGCGTTTGCGAGCTTGTTTCACCGCAAAGATAAACACAAATACCCCGATGATCATTAGCAATAAGTAGTCTTGAATAAAGTGAGACAGGTCGATCACTCGTTGGGTAAAAGCGGGCAGTTCAGCGCCGAAGCCTTTAAACATGGTTTCAAACTCAGGAATAACCATAGTTAACATTAAAATTGAGACACTGGTAGCAACCAACATTACCATGCCTGGGTAGATCATCGCTTTGATCACTTTGGATCGCAGTTCTTCACTTTTTTCTCGGTAGGTGGCAAGGCGTTCAAAAACTTGGCCTAAATTACCAGTTTGTTCACCGGTGGCGACTAAGTCACAATAGAAATCATCAAAAAAGGGGCTACTGGCTTTAAGCGCTTTAGAGATAGGAGTACCGGCTTCAACTTGAGTACAAATGATCGACAATATCGACTTCATTTCCGCTTTACGTTGGCTGTCGGCGATCAGTTTGAGTGATTGCACAATCGGCACGCCAGTGGTCAGCATGGTGGAAAGTTGGCGAGTTAATACCGTGATGTCTTTGCGTTTTACTTTATGGCTCATTTTGGCAATAAAAGACACACTGCGACGTTTGAGTTTTTTGATTTGTACCCGTTGCTCTTTTAATTTGGCGCGCACTTCGCTCTCATTGATCGCCATGATCTGCCCAGAGACTTTTTTGCCCGAGCTATTGACTCCACGCCATTGAAAGTTGCGTAAAGTTGGCGCTTTAAGTTTGGCAGTTTTAGGCATGATGCTTCCTTGCTACTGGGTTTTAAAAAGGAGGTAGGTTGATTAAATAACTAAAAATACAACACGCGTTGCAGTTCGGCGAAGCTAGTAACACCTTGTTTTAAATTATCAATACCGGATTGACGCAGGGTCGACATTCCTTGTTTTACCGCGATCATTTCAATATCGTTGGCAGAGGCTTTTTTGATCACCGCTGTGGCAATTTCGGTGCTAAATGGCATTACCTCATAAATCCCCACTCGGCCAGAATAGCCACCAGTACATTCGGGACAGCCTTGGCTAAAGGCTTTGTAGATCACCACATCCGGCGCGATATTTAATTTTTGGCGCAATACATCGGGGAATGGATCGGGCTTTTTACAGTGAGAGCATAAACGACGGGCTAAGCGCTGAGCGATAATAAGAGTTAACGATGAAGCAAGGTTAAACGCCTCAATCCCCATATTCGACAAACGCACAATAGTTTCGGCGGATGAATTGGTATGCAGAGTTGATAATACCAAGTGACCGGTTTGCGCCGCTTTTACTGCAATTTCAGCGGTTTCGAGATCGCGAATTTCGCCCACCATTACCACGTCGGGATCTTGACGTAAAAAAGCGCGCAGAGCAGCAGCAAAGGTAAAACCAATTTTCGGTTTCACTTGCACTTGGTTGACTCCGGTTAAGTTTATCTCGACCGGATCTTCGGCGGTCGATATATTTTTATCTGGGGTGTTTAAAATCCGCAATCCGGTGTACAAAGAAACGGTTTTACCGCTACCGGTTGGGCCGGTCATTAAGATCATGCCTTGCGGTTGCTGTAGCGCCTCTAAATATAATTTTTTTTGTGCGTCACTGTAGCCAAGTTTGTCGATATTCAAATTGGCAGCGCTACTGTCGAGCAGGCGCAATACGATTTTCTCGCCCCATAAGGTTGGCAAGGTAGAAACTCGCATATCAATCGCGGTATCGGCGTTTAAGCGAATTTTGATCCGGCCATCTTGCGGCAAGCGGCGCTCGGCAATATCGAGCTTAGATAAGATTTTAATTCGCGCGGCAAGGCGGCGTCCTAAATGTTGCGCAGGGCGGTTGGTTTCAACCAAAATACCATCGCAACGCAAACGCACCCGATACAATTCTTCATACGGTTCAAAGTGAATATCTGACGCCCCTTTGCGCACCGCATCGAGCAATATTTGGTTGATAAAACGACTGACCGGCGCTTCATCTTGGCTGAGATCTTCGGTTTCTTGAATTTCATCACTGCCAACTTCCACCATATTGGCCAGTTCGTCTTGAGTGATGTCTTTGCCTTGGCCATTGTCGCTGCCTGCGCTTCGACCGTATAAACGACGAATCGCACCTTCCAGCTCTTTGCAATCGGCCAGAATAAATTCGACTTGCTTGCCAGTAGCAAAACGAAAATCATCCTCTACTCCAGTATTGGTGGGGTCGGATACCGCCAGTAATAAGCTTTGTGAATCAATCTGTAGTGGCAGTACTTGGTGGCTGGTGATTAAATCGCGTAATCCGAGTTGTTCACACACTTCGGCGTAGCTGTAATGGTCAAGGTGAGCTTGGGGTAGGGCAAATAATTGACACAATTGTTGCAATAACGTTTGGCTATCTATAAAACCAGCGTCCACGCACACCACGGGGACGCTTTTTTTATCGTTAAGAACGCTGCTCACCACCACCTGTTCCTGCTCGTGAGTCAGGAAGTCGGCTTGACGTAAAATGGAGGCGAGGTTGATGTTCATAATTAAATTTAACTTTTTGGTGCTACTGTTTATTTACATCCGCGAGGAAGGATATTAACGCTACCAGTTACGGTACTTGTACACTTCCAGATACCATCAGTATTACGATTCATGGAAATAGCTTGAGAAGCTGTAAATTGTGAATCTGCACCATCAAATACCATTGTTATTGATCCTCCCGCTGATGATTGACCGGCATCCATTTTCATGTCAATAGTCCCTAAACTCGACGAGACTCCTAGTGCCGCTGCATCATAATTAGGAAAAAATCCAGTAGAGGCAATACCATCTTCTGCATTTATTTTCAAAGCAGCAATGGTAGATAAAGCGGAACCTAACTCTGCTTTTTTAACATAATTTTGATATTGAGGAATAGCAATCGCGGCAAGCACACCGATAACCGCCACTACGATCATCAATTCAATTAAGGTGAAACCCTTTTGTAGCTTCTTTTTACCTTGTTGTAATTTCATTTTTCATCTCCGTGAATATAGAAAGGTTTATTCTGTGTATTGAGTACTGTCGTTTACTACAGCACCAACGACTTCGAATAATGGTCATTTGGATATAGGTTGTTGACCAGCACAGGATAGAAACAAGGCAGAGAAAGGAGAAATCAATTGCAACGTGCTTTCGAGTCAGATTGTAATGTTTGTTAATTGTTTCACCAAGGTGACATTTTTTTGCGACTGACTAGTTGAATAGGGGGATTTATAAGTGATAAAAAGGTTAATTAATACTCAGTAGCCGCTAAAGCGTCTTGGTCAAATGGCGGTGGATTTGCGAGGGAGGTCAAGTAACAACGAGTGAGTCATTGTGGTCATAATCAGTAAAAAGACTAGAAACGAGATCACGGATAACTCGTCCCTCGTTTCCGAGATGACGATTTTTAACTTATTTCTTGTTTGTGAGGTGACGATGTATGTTGCGTTACTTTTAAACGGGCAGCGTCTTCCCGAGGAGCCGAAGGTGACATCAGGGATCTCCAACAACGCGTTGAGTCTCAAATGGTGGTAGGAGATCTTGAACTCGCTCCTTCGTCACTCTCCAAGATGACGCTCTTTAAGTCGTCAACGTTCGGCGAAAAATCCCCGTTATTCCATGCATGAGCCTAGGCGAAGAGACAGGGAATCTCGCTTATTTTTGTTCTATTTTTTAACTCCCATTCAAGCGCCAATCATACTCATAGCTTGGTTGGCTAAAGTTCGGCTTGGTTATGATCCTCTTTATCTCCGGTTTAAATTTTGCCAAATAATCCAGCATGGCTGATTGACCGCCAAAATCGACCACAAACCAATCATAAATAGAAGAAAGCTGTAACTTGCCGTTGGTTATTTTCATCCCTTTATCGCTAAGGATAAATTCTCGTTCCGCTTGAGCTAAAAGCGCCTCAGTATTTTGCGCAGTAAACGCTTGAGTCGCTAAGTTAGGGCAACCTAAACTGGCGCAGTTAACCGCATAGTGAATGCGAGGATCTCGCCAGATTGGGCGTAAGATCCGATGTTCAATATCATTGAGAGTGATGGTTTTACCATTAATAGTGGCGATGTCTTGCCCCCAAGGCCCAAACGAAAATAAGCCACCAATTTTGGTTATTGACTTAGTGGGGTAATTATCCAACACCACTTGCACTGTTAACGCGTTATATAAATTAACCCAATAGGCGAATTGCTGCTTTTTATTGTATTGACGTGGGTCTAGTTGGGTTAGTTGCTGGATGTATTGCTGCAGCGATTTTTTGTCTTGATCGCTTATGCTGCCATAACCAAATAAATGATTGTCGCCTTGCACACTAAGGTTACGATCTAAAATTCCCTGCCATGCCGAGTGATCGATGCTTTGAGTGTTGGCTTGATTACTGACATTCCAATAAGCCCAAAGGTCGGCTTTAGGCGCGGCCATCGCCGAGCTTGAAAATACGCTAATGATCATAACTCTAATCACTATATTGAGAAAATACTTCATCTTGAATCTCAAGTTGGTTTGATATCGGTATCAAAGTAGACCGTGTGAAGCCAGGTTTGATTTCGCGTGTTAAATAAATGCAACAATTTTATTTTATTCTCCCAATAGAGCTTGTTTCGGTAACGCTTTTTTTTGTTATAAGAGATCGATCTTAATCACACTTTAAAGAAAAATAGATAAAGAGGGGTAACAAATACCTATAAAGAGGTGCGTTTTGTGGGACTTTTATTAAATGGTCTTACCAATCTTATTGGTGTTTTAATGAATAATTGTTAATGGTTGGTTAACTCGTTATCCATTCTATGATTTGAATCAATTTTTGACTAGACACTGGCGTTGGGATTATGTAAAATTTTCGCGCGCTGGTAATTGGTATTACCAATTCACACTCAATAAGTGGAACGAGACTTCATCATGGCTTATCAACGGATCCGTCAGCCAAAACTTTCTGATGTCATTGAACAAGAATTAGAAAGGCTGATTGTAGAAGGCACATTATCTGCAGGGCAACAATTGCCACCAGAGCGTGAACTTGCCAAACAATTTGATGTTTCTCGTCCTTCCATTCGCGAAGCGATCCAGCGCTTAGAAGCAAAACGCTTACTGACTCGTAAGCAAGGTGGCGGTACGTTCGTATGTGAAAAATTATGGACGTCTTTTTCCGATCCACTACTAGAATTGTTATCGACTCACTCAGAAACGCAACTCGATTTATTGGAATCTCGCCATGCGATGGAAGGGATTTCAGCTTATTTTGCCGCTCTGCGTGGCACGACAGAAGATTTTAACCATATCTCCGAGTGTCAACGAGAAGTCGAAATCGCGATTGAAAATAAAGATATTAAGCAAGAATCTAGCGCGGTAATGAAGGTATTAATTGCCATCTCTGAAGCGGCTCACAATGTGGTGTTATTGCATATTGTTCGTAGCCTTGCTCCTTTGCTAGAACAAAACGTATTACAGAATTTAGAATTACTTTATCGTCGTGATGAAGTGGTGGAAAAGGTGAGTGTTCACCGTGCCAATATCGTGCAAGCGATCCTTAAGCGAGAGCCAGAATTGGCACGCAAGGCATCTCATGCACACTTGGCTTACATTGAAGAGACTTTGTTGGATTTGACTCGAGAAGAGAGTCGTCGTGAGCGTTCATTACGCCGAATCCAACAAGCCAACGAATCTTAATACAGGTTAACTATTCTTTATCTTTGATAAGCAATAGCCTGATAAACCAACAGAAGGATAGATCGCTATGTCTGAAGTCATTAATAATGACGTTGATGCACTGGAAACTCAAGATTGGTTAGAAGCCCTTGAATCAGTGGTACGCGAAGAAGGTGTTGAACGCGCTCAATATTTACTAGAGCAAGTTCTTGATAAAGCTCGTTTAGATGGCGTTGATATGCCAACGGGTATTAACACTAACTATGTAAACACCATCCCAGCTACGCAAGAAGCGGCTTATCCAGGTGATATCACAGTAGAGCGTCGCATTCGTTCGATCATTCGTTGGAATGCCATCATGATCGTATTGCGTGCATCGAAAAAAGATTTGGATCTTGGCGGCCACATGGCGTCTTACCAATCAGCAGCGTCTTTCTACGAAGTGTGTTTTAACCATTTCTTCCGCGCTCCAAATGAAACCGACGGTGGCGATTTAGTTTATTACCAAGGTCATATTTCTCCAGGGATCTATGCGCGTGCATTCGTTGAAGGTCGTCTATCGGCTGAGCAACTAGACAACTTCCGTCAAGAATCAACAGGTAACGGTCTTCCGTCTTACCCGCATCCAAAACTATTGCCTGAATTCTGGCAGTTCCCAACCGTATCGATGGGCCTAGGTCCAATGTCTGCTATCTATCAAGCTCGCTTCTTGAAGTACTTGAACGGTCGTGGCCTTAAAGATACCACCAATCAACGTGTTTACGCGTTCCTTGGTGATGGTGAGATGGATGAGCCAGAATCACGCGGTGCGATTTCTTTCGCTTCTCGTGAAAAACTCGACAACTTATGTTTCCTAATCAACTGTAACCTACAGCGCCTTGATGGTCCGGTTATGGGTAACGGCAGCATCATTCAAGAACTTGAAGGCCTATTTAAAGGCGCAGGTTGGAATGTAATTAAAGTTATCTGGGGTAGCAACTGGGATGCACTACTTGCTAAAGACACCACAGGTAAACTTCTGCAATTGATGAACGAAACCATCGATGGCGATTACCAAACCTTTAAATCGAAAGATGGTGCGTACGTTCGTGAACACTTCTTCGGTAAATACCCAGAGACAGCAGCACTTGTGGCTGACATGACCGATGATCAAATCTTTGCGCTTAAGCGTGGCGGTCATGATTCATCTAAATTGTTCTCTGCGTTTAAAGCGGCTCAAGAAACCAATGGTAAGCCAACTGTTATCCTTGCGAAAACGGTTAAAGGTTACGGCATGGGTGAAGCGGCTGAAGGTAAGAACATTGCTCACGGCGTGAAGAAAATGGACATGACCCATGTTCTTTATCTACGTGACCGTTTAGGTCTACAAGACATCTTGTCTGATGAGAAAGTAAAAGAACTGCCTTACCTAACTCTAGAAGAAGGGTCAGCAGAGCATACTTACTTACACGCTCGTCGTGATGCACTACATGGTTACACACCAGTGCGTCTGCCTAAGTTCACCCAAGAATTTAAAGTGCCAGCATTAAGTGATTTTGATGCACTGCTTACTGAGCAAAAACGTGACATCTCGACCACAATGGCGTTTGTGCGTACGCTTAATATCTTAATTAAAGATAAAAACATTGGTAAGCAGATTGTTCCAATCATTGCCGATGAAGCTCGTACTTTTGGTATGGAAGGTTTATTCCGTCAAATCGGTATTTACAATCCACAAGGTCAAGAATACACCCCAGAAGATCGCAGCTTAGTGTCTTACTACAAAGAGGCGACTTCAGGTCAGGTTCTACAAGAAGGTATCAATGAACTTGGTGCAATGTCTTCATGGGTAGCAGCGGCGACCTCATACAGCACCAACGATCTTCCAATGATCCCATTCTACATTTACTACTCTATGTTCGGCTTCCAGCGTGTTGGCGATATGGCGTGGATGGCGGGTGACCAACAAGCACGTGGCTTCCTATTGGGTGCAACGGCTGGTCGTACAACGCTAAATGGTGAAGGTCTACAGCACGAAGATGGTCATTCACACATCCAAGCGAATACCATTCCAAACTGTGTCTCTTACGATCCAACGTTTGCTTATGAGCTCGCGGTTATCATGCAAGATGGTATTCAGCGTATGTATGGTGAAAACCAAGAGAACGTTTACTACTACTTAACTGTGATGAACGAAAACTACCACATGCCAGCCATGCCAGAAGGCGCGGAAGAAGGCATTCGTAAGGGTATCTACAAGCTAGAGTCTTACACTGGAGCGAAGGGTAAAGTTCAATTGATGAGCTCGGGTACTATCATGAACGAAGTACGCAAAGCTGCGAAAATCCTAAGCGATGATTACGGTGTGGCTTCGGATGTGTTCTCAGTAACCTCTTTCAATGAATTGACTCGTGATGGCCAAGATGCAGAGCGCTTCAACATGCTTCACCCAGAAGCGGAAGAAAAAGTGGCTTACATCTCAACAGTACTTGGATCTGAGCCAGCAATCGCTGCAACGGATTACATGAAAAACTACGCAGAGCAAGTGCGTGCTTACATGCCATCTGAGTCTTATAAAGTGTTGGGTACTGATGGTTTCGGTCGTTCAGATAGCCGCGATAACTTACGTACTCACTTCGAAGTGAATGCCGGTTATGTTGTGGTTGCTGCGCTGACTGAACTTGCCAAACGTGGCGATATTGAAAAATCGGTTATTGTTGACGCAATTGCTAAATTCAACATCGATGCAGATAAAATCAACCCGCTATACGCATAAGCCAATGTGAATAAGCATTGATGCGCTGTGATGACTCTTTATTGCAGCGCATTTCAATCAATTAATAGGAAAGCATAATGACAATCGAAATTAATGTACCTGACATTGGTACCGATGAGGTTGAAGTCACTGAGATTCTTGTAAGCGTTGGCGACAAGGTTGAAGAAGAACAGTCTCTTATTACCGTTGAAGGCGATAAAGCGTCAATGGAAGTACCGGCTCCTCAAGCAGGTATCGTAAAAGAAATTAAAATTAACGTGGGTGACTCAGTGTCGACTGGCTCATTCATTATGACCTTTGAAGCACAAGGCGCAGCAGCGTCACCCGTTGCTGAAGCTCCTAAAGCCGAAGCAGCACCTACTCCTGCAGCAGCAAGCGAACTAAAAGAAGTTCATGTTCCTGATATCGGCGGTGATGAAGTTGAAGTCACTGAGATCATGGTTGCTATCGGTGACAGCATTGAAGAAGAACAATCTCTTCTTACTGTTGAAGGTGATAAAGCGTCAATGGAAGTGCCAGCACCTTTCGCCGGTACGCTAAAAGAAATTAAAATCAACGTCGGCGATTCAGTTTCAACCGGTTCATTAGTGATGATTTTTGAAGTCGCTGGTGCTGGTGGCGCGGCCTCTTCTGCCCCTGCTCCACAACAAGCAGCCCCTGCTCAAGCGGCTGCACCTGTTGCGTCTGCGGCGAAAGAAGTGAACGTTCCAGACATCGGTGGTGATGAAGTTGAAGTCACGGAAGTTATGGTTGCGGTTGGTGATACTGTAGAAGAAGAGCAATCTTTAATTACGGTTGAAGGCGACAAAGCATCAATGGAAGTTCCTGCTCCGTTTGCTGGTAAAATCAAAGAAATCAAAATTGCTGCTGGCGATAAAGTGTCGACTGGCTCTTTGATCATGATCTTTGAAGTGGAAGGTTCTGTACCTGCGGCTTCAGCGCCACAAGCTGCCGCACCTCAAGCATCAGCAGCACCAGCCGCTAAAGCACAAGCTGGCGCGCCTGCAACAAGCGGTGATTTCCAAGATAACCATGAGTACGCACATGCCTCTCCTGTGGTTCGTCGTTTAGCGCGTGAATTTGGTGTTAACCTTGCTAAAGTAAAAGGCACAGGTCGTAAGAGCCGCATCTTGAAAGAAGATGTACAAAACTTCGTTAAAGAAGCTCTAAAACGTCTTGAATCTGGTGCGGCTGCATCAGGTAAAGGCGGCGATGGCAGCGCACTTGGTCTGCTTCCTTGGCCGAAAATTGATTTCAGCAAGTTTGGTGATACTGAGATTCAAAAGCTGTCTAAAATCAAGAAAATCTCTGGTGCTAACTTGCACCGTAACTGGGTAATGATCCCACACGTTACTCAGTGGGATAACGCTGATATCACCGCATTGGAAGCGTTCCGTAAAGAACAAAATGCAATTGAAGCTAAGCGCGACACTGGCATGAAGATCACACCACTTGTGTTCATCATGAAAGCGGTAGCAAAAGCGTTAGAAGCCTTCCCAACGTTTAACTCTTCTCTTTCTGATGATGGCGAAAGCATCATTTTGAAGAAATACGTAAACGTCGGTATCGCGGTTGATACGCCAAACGGCTTAGTGGTTCCTGTATTTAAAGATGTAAACAAAAAAGGCATCTACGAATTATCAGAAGAACTGGCAGTTATTTCTAAGAAAGCACGTTCAGGCAAGTTAACGTCTTCTGATATGCAAGGTGGTTGTTTCACAATCTCAAGCCTTGGTGGTATCGGTGGTACCGCATTCACACCTATCGTGAACGCACCAGAAGTTGGTATTCTTGGGGTGTCTAAATCTGAAATCAAACCAGTATGGAATGGTAAAGAATTCGAACCACGCCTACAGTTGCCACTTTCTCTTTCTTACGATCACCGCGTGATCGATGGAGCTGAAGGTGCTCGCTTTATTACTTACCTAAATGCTTGTCTGTCTGACATTCGCCGTTTAGTTCTGTAGTAAGGGATAAAATAGGGTGGCCAAACAGCCACCTTATTTTTTATATATTTCGACTTATTGCATCGAAATCCGAGTTGGAAAAACGATGCGATAGGACTCAAAGAAAAAAGAATGTTGTCTAGCTCACAGGCTAACGTGAATCACTTTTCACAGCGTTAACAAGTCGATAAACTATTGTTAATTCTGAATTAGATAATTCACTCCCATTCACTGTCATGTCGTGCAGTAAATAGTGAAATGGGAATCGTCAGCTTGTCAGGGATAATGACTATAACGAGGTCAAAATGAGCAAAGAAATTAAAGCACAAGTAGTGGTACTTGGTGCCGGTCCTGCTGGATATTCAGCGGCATTCCGTTGTGCAGATTTAGGTTTAGAAACCGTGATTGTTGAGCGTTACAGCTCGCTTGGTGGTGTTTGTCTTAATGTCGGTTGTATTCCTTCAAAAGCATTACTACACGTTTCTAAAGTAATTGAAGAAGCCAAAGCGATGGCAGCACACGGTGTTGTATTTGGCGAACCTCAAACGGACATCACTAAGATCCGTTCTTGGAAAGACAAAGTTATTACTCAACTTACTGGCGGTCTAGCTGGTATGGCAAAAATGCGTAAAGTGACGGTAGTGAATGGTTTCGGTAAATTTACTGGCCCTAACACATTGCAAGTTGAAGGCGAAGAAAGCACTACAGTAACCTTCGACAACGCCATTATTGCTGCGGGCTCTCGCCCAATCAAACTGCCTTTCATTCCACATGAAGATCCACGTATTTGGGATTCAACTGACGCACTAGAGCTCAAAGAAGTGCCGAAGAAAATGCTCGTGATGGGTGGCGGTATCATCGGTCTTGAGATGGGTACTGTGTATCACTCTCTAGGGTCTCAAATCGATGTAGTTGAAATGTTTGACCAAGTGATCCCAGCAGCAGATAAAGACGTTGTTAAGGTATTCACTAAGCAAATTAAAAACAAATTCAACCTAATGCTTGAAACTAAAGTAACCGCAGTTGAAGCGAAAGAAGATGGTATCTACGTTTCAATGGAAGGCAAAAAAGCGCCAGCAGAAGCTGAACGTTATGATGCGGTTCTTGTGGCGATCGGTCGTGTGCCAAACGGTTCATTGATGGATGCAGAAAAAGCAGGTATTGAAGTTGACGAGCGTGGCTTTATCAACGTTGATAAGCAAATGCGCACCAACGTTCCACACATCCACGCTATCGGTGATATCGTTGGTCAACCTATGTTGGCTCACAAAGGTGTGCATGAAGGCCACGTTGCAGCAGAAGTTATTTCTGGTAAGAAGCACTACTTCGATCCTAAAGTTATCCCTTCAATTGCCTACACGGAGCCAGAAGTGGCGTGGGTAGGTAAAACAGAGAAAGAAGCGAAAGCCGAAGGCATTAAATACGAAACGGCGACTTTCCCTTGGGCTGCATCTGGCCGTGCAATCGCATCTGATTGTGCAGAAGGCATGACTAAGCTTATCTTCGATAAAGAAACTCACCGTGTTATTGGTGGCGCGATTGTCGGGACTAACGGTGGTGAATTGCTGGGTGAAATCGGTCTTGCAATCGAAATGGGTTGTGATGCAGAAGATATCGCTCTAACCATTCACGCTCACCCAACGTTGCATGAGTCTGTTGGTATGGCCGCTGAGATTTTTGAAGGGTCGATTACCGATCTTCCAAATCCAAAAGCAGTAAAACGTAAGAAGTAATAAAGCGATTTCGTCACTGGCAGTATTGGTGACGAATCTGCATTAAAAGGCCGTATGATCAAAAGATCATACGGCCTTTTTAGTATTAAAATCGTGGGTGTTGCACGTTAAAATCGGCTGTTAATCCTTTTCTTTATAAATACACAACATATCTAAAAAGCTGGCAACTAACTTAGTGAGGCTTTCTTTATCTGGACGACGATTAGCCTGCACGAATATTGAATAACAAATACCATGGAATAACTTAGCTATATTACTTGGGTTTTGTTCGTCACAAATCTCACCATTTTCAATGCCTTTCACAAACATCTCACAGAAATACTTTTGATGCTGACTGTGAGTTGAAACAAATAATGGCCATACTTCTTCGCGAGTTGAGGTGCTCCATTCAAACCAAATCTTAGTCCACTGAATATCGTCTAAAACTAAATCGACTAGCTGGTTAGAAAGGGTAGATAAATTTTGTTTAACCGGCAGATCTAAATTTATATTTTCCAATAAAAAGGCGGAGAAATGTTGTTCTACATTGGTGAGCACTTCATCAACTAAATCCTCACGGGTTGGAAAGTAATTAAACACAGTGGCAACCGAGACTTGAGCGATATCCGCGATATCTGCGTGGCCACCACGGCCAATGCCGCGCTTAGCAAATACTTCGATGGCGATTTCTAAAAGCTGTAATTTTCGCTTTTCAGGGGACAGCCGAGTCCTTGGGCGTCGAGTTAATATATCCATATCATAATCCTAGCTTATATTCTTTTATGCTTGAAATTCATAGCGTAATGGCTTCAATTATTTAAGAATGATAAAAAAAATAAAATAGTAAATCACTGTTATAGTTATTATGTGAATAAGTCTACCTATGTCTAGTTTAGTGTCAATTTGAATAAAAAACATACAACTTAAGTCGAGTGCTTGGAAAAAGTTAACGAATACGTGCAGTGGTGGTAGAATGCGTGCTATGACACGATAGCTGATATTATTTCAGTTATGGTTAATAACAAAAAAATCTAACTATTGAGAAAGATATGAAACATACAGTTGAAGTAATGATCTCGGAACAGGATGTACAAGATCGAGTAAAAGTTTTAGGTAAAGCAATTGCCGAACATTATCAAGGATCTGAAAAGCTTGTTGTAGTAGGTCTATTACGTGGATCTTTCGTGTTTATGGCTGACTTATCACGCGCGATTGGCATGAATCATAAGATCGATTTTATGACAGCTTCAAGCTACGGTAACAGCATGACCAGCACCCGTGATGTACGTATCTTAAAAGACCTTGATGATGATATTAAAGGTATGGATGTGTTGCTGGTAGAAGATATTATCGATACCGGTAATACTCTAAGCAAAGTATGCGATATTTTAAAAATCCGCGAACCAAACTCAATTGAGATCTGTACGCTACTTGATAAGCCATCACGTCGTGAAATTGAAGTAGATGCGAAGTGGATTGGTTTTGAAATTCCAGATGAGTTCGTGGTTGGTGTGGGTATTGACTACGCTCAGAACTACCGTCATTTACCATACATCGGTAAAGTGGTACCACAAGAGTAAGCTTCCTCATGAAGCGGTCAGTATGCCGAATACGGTATTCTTACTTGTGATACTCAATATGACTGATGATCATTAGAATCACAGTGGTCTATTCAGTATGATTATTGAGCTGAAGGAATAAAAAAGAGCGATATGATTATCGCTCTTTTTATACCCGTCGTACTTGAAGCTACAGCTTTGTTGACTACGTTCACTCACCCTAATCACTTAGGCAAGCTAAGCTTATGGGGTTTCGTTTACTTGTCGCCTCACTGTAACGTCAATGACTTTGGCTGTGTATTTGATAGTGTTCTATTACAATAATGCAGATTACCCAATAATTTTCTCAGGGGTTTCTTCATTTAAAATCTTCGCAATTGAAGCTTGGTGGGAAATCTCTAAGCTTTCGTTACTATGGCAGCGAACACCTAAATCTTTCAATACACCGTCGCCAATACCGTAGCACCAGCCATGAATTTGTACTTTTTGGCCACGTTCCCAAGCTTGCTGAAGAATGGTTGAATTACCTAAGTTATAGGTTTGCTCTGCGACGTTTATTTCGCACAGCTTATCAGCCCATTGATCTTTGGGAAATTGAGAAAGCCAATTTCGGTGTTTAAGATACAGGTCGCGAATGTGGAGCAACCAGTTATTGATCAGTCCAAGATTTGGATTATCAATTGCCGCATTGACCCCACCACAGCCGTAGTGACCACAAATAATAATGTGCTTGACCTTTAAAACGTCAACCGCATATTGCACAACAGAAAGACAATTTAAGTCGGTATGAATGACTTGGTTAGCCACGTTGCGGTGAACAAATAACTCCCCTGAATACAGGCCAGTAAGGCGCTCAGCAGGGACTCGACTATCTGAACAACCTATCCATAGGTATTCAGGTTCCTGTGATTCTTCAAGTTTTGTGAAGAATTCAGGGCGTTCTGATTTGATAGACTCAGCCCATGTCGAGTTATTTTTGAATAACTGTTTAATATCTGGCATGTTACATTCCTCGTTAACCTGCTTTACTATACACAAAATCACCAAAAATCAAATCCGATCTGTGATCAATTTACCAAATGGATAAAAAAGATAATTATGTTCGCATTAGAGATAAAAAATTTACGCAAAGTTTATGCCGGTGGCGTCGAAGCCTTGAAAGGGGTATCACTCAATGTAGAGCAAGGTGATTTTTACGCTTTGCTTGGGCCAAATGGCGCAGGCAAATCGACAACTATTGGTGTTATAAGCTCACTGGTCAATAAAACTTCAGGCTCAGTAAAAGTCTTTGGTCATGATATTGACACTGATTTGGTTAAAGCGAAACTCGAACTTGGTTTAGTACCGCAAGAATTTAACTTCAACCCATTTGAAACGGTACAACAAATTGTGATGCAGCAAGCGGGTTATTATGGCGTTTCGGTCGCACAAGCGAAAGTTCGCGCGCAAAAATACCTTACTCAACTCGATTTGTGGGAGAAACGAGATGAACGTGCGCGTAATTTATCGGGGGGGATGAAGCGTCGCCTGATGATTGCACGCGCATTAATGCATCAACCAAAATTGCTGATTTTAGATGAACCGACCGCAGGCGTTGATATTGAATTACGTCGTTCAATGTGGGAGTTTCTAAAGCAAATTAACCAAGAAGAAGGGGTGACGATCATTCTGACCACTCACTACTTGGAAGAAGCTGAGATGTTGTGTCGCAATATCGGCATCATCAATAGTGGTGAAGTGATTGAAGATACTTCAATGAAAGCATTACTGAATAAGTTGACGGTTGAAACTTTTATTTTGGATATCGCACCGACCAATCAGCAACCACAACTTGATCAAGCCAAGATCACCAACTTTGATTCAACCAGCTTGGAAGTCGAAATTGATAAGCAACAAGGGTTAAGTCAGGTGTTTCAACAGTTAAGTGCGCAGGGGATTGAAGTGTTATCGATGCGCAATAAAGCGAACCGCTTAGAAGAGCTGTTTGTTACGATCGTACGTAACGGTAAAAATATCAGTGAAAATAAAAAACAAGCAGCGCGAAGAGGTAATAAATAATGGCTGAATTATATTGGACCGCATTTAAAAGTTTAGTTACCAAAGAGATCCGTCGCTTTATGCGTATTTGGGTGCAAACTATTGTCCCGCCAGCGATCACCATGACGTTGTACTTTATTATCTTTGGTAATTTGATTGGTTCGCGTATTGGTCAGATGAACGGTTTTTCTTATATGGAATATATCGTACCGGGTTTGATTATGATGTCGGTGATCACTAACTCTTATTCCAATGTTGCTTCATCATTTTTCAGCTCAAAATTTCAAAAAAATATTGAAGAGTTGTTGGTCGCGCCGGTGCCTCATCATATTTTGATCTTAGGCTTTGTGATGGGCGGCGTGGTTCGCGGTTTATTGGTTGGCGCATTGGTGACCTGTGTGTCGTTATTCTTCGTTGATTTGCAAATTCACCATTGGTTTATCATTATTTCAACCGTGTTTTTGACCTCGATTGTGTTTTCTCTTGGTGGCTTAATTAATGCGGTATTTGCGACTACCTTTGATGATATTTCAATTATTCCAACGTTTGTATTAACGCCATTAACTTATTTAGGTGGGGTGTTTTACTCGATTAACTTACTGCCGGAATTTTGGCAGCATGTGTCTAAAATTAATCCGATTGTCTATATGGTGAATGCCTTCCGTTATGGTTTTTTGGGCGTATCGGATGTGGGTATCGTGACCTCATTTAGCGTACTGTTTGTATTTATTGCCGCTTTATATGCAGTAGCCTACGGTTTGATTTCGAAAGGAATTGGTCTGAGAAGCTAAAGCTTTAAGGGGGAGTAGCTGAGAAACGAGGACGTTACGCTTGAGAGCTGAAAAGCGACAAGTTCGTCATCCCGCACATGAGCCTAAGCGAAGAAGATGCGGGATCTCGCTTTTAATCTTCGCTTAGTTAAAATAACAAAATCCCGCAATTTCTGAGTGAAGTTGCGGAATTTTTATGATCTTAGGTAGGTTATTTTCTTGTGGTTACTTTGCCATTGGTTACAGTAAAGAAATATTTGTTTTTCCCTTCAATTTCACCCGCACCAGTTAGTATTTTTTGTTGGTTCAAATCATAAATTAAGCCATCTTTGGTGGTAGATTCAGCCGAGAATGGTTTGCCATCCTTACCTAAATATTGCGCTTCAAATGATACTGTTGGTGATATCCCAGTCGCATCATTAATGGTTAAATTATGTTTGAGTCCATCGCCAGTATGCAGGGAAAAGCTAATATCGTGATTCCCTTTATATTCAATTCGATCATCAACATCATTTCCGTCGGTATTAACCACAATATTTTCACCATCTTGAGTGATTTTTAATGTTTTTCCAAAGCTTAATTTACCTTTTTTACTGTTTGAAAAATTAAGACAAGTTTGTTTATTCACGTTAATTGCTGAATTTATTGTACAATTTTTTATGATTAATGTGGCGAGTTGTTCAGCACTCGCTATTACATCTTCAGAGTAACTTTGGCTTGTTGATGAATTAAAATCTATTCCAAGGTTGCTTGTGACTGCTTTTTCCACATCTTCAGAATCACAACCGGCTAAAAGGGCGATAACGGCTGTTGCGACAAGTAATTTTTTCATAATAAGTCTCTCAATTAATTAATAAGTGATACCCATTTCTACTTGGGCACAAGCCAGATCATGGTCAGATACTACGTGACGCAGTTCAATATGGCGTAAAAAACACTGTTTTATTTGTTGTGTGAATAATGTCTCATTTTTAGGTTCATTTTACTGATCTAGATCAATTTATAATAAAAAGACCAAAATAACAGCGATTGATTAGTTTGAGTGATGTTTTGTTGGAAGGTTGGATAGTAAAAAAGCTGCCAAATTGGCAGCTTTTAGAGGGAGTTGAGTGTATCAGGAGGTTATTCTTCTTCGCTATCGCTTGGGGCGGTGCTTGATAGTTCAACACTGATGTTGTCAATCAAACGCACATTACCTAAATGTGCCGACATCAATACGACTGCTTGTGTCGTTTCCTCTGTCGCCAGTTGTAAGGTACTGGCATCACGAATAAATATTTCATCGGGTTCTAGATCGGCGGCGCGCAGTTGATCGACCGCATCTTCCACCAGTGATGGATAATCTTTACGACCACCGCGCATTTGGCTGCCAATCCAACGCATAGTACGGGCTAATACGGGGGCACGCTGACGCTCACTTAATGTTAGACGAGAATTACGTGAACTCATCGCTAAGCCATCTAATTCACGCACTGTCGGCACGCCAACGATGTCAATGTCTAACGCTAAATCAATCACCATTTTTCGGATCATGGCGAGTTGCTGAAAATCTTTCTCACCAAAACACGCCACATCCGGTTGCACAATATTGAACAACTTAGTCACGATAGTGCTGACACCACGAAAGTGGCCCGGACGCGCTGCGCCTTCTAACATGTGAGACAAACCAGGAACTTCGACAAAGGTTTGTTTATCTAATCCTTGTGGGTACATGATGTCTGGTGTTGGGGTGAAGACAAAGTCCACCGCCTCTGTATTGAGTTTACTGAGATCGTTTTCTAGAGTACGCGGATAATTGGTGAGATCATCTTCACGTTCAAATTGCATTGGATTAACAAAAATACTGACCACAACGAGGTCTGCATGCTCGCGAGCCTTGCGCACTAAAGTCAGGTGACCTTCATGCAGGTTGCCCATAGTCGGTACGAAAGCGATACGGCGGCCATCACGGCGCGCACTTTTTAGCTGGTCTCTTAGCGAGGCTACATCAGCAAAAGTTTGCATGTTAATTCCTTAATTCTCAATATCTTAATGAAAAATACGTATTTAAAATCCGACGATTAAAAATAAATTTATTAAAATAGAGATTTATTCAAAGCTGTGTTCTTGAGCGGGAAAGGTTCCTGCTGCAACATCTTGAATATATTTATCAATAGCTAATGCCATGCTGCCGGTTTCTGCTAAAAAATTCTTGGAGAATTTCGGCATATAGTTGGCTGAAATACCAAACATATCGTGCATGACTAAGATTTGCCCATCGGTTTTATTGCCAGCGCCAATACCGATCACGGGGATGTGTAATGCGGCAGTGATACGCTCAGCAAGGGCGGTTGGTACGCATTCTAACACAAGTAACTGCGCACCGGAATTTTGTAATGATAATGCGTCTTTTACGATCTGTTCAGCTTGATCGTGATCGCGACCTTGAATACGGAAACCACCAAAAATATTGACCGATTGTGGTGTTAGCCCTAAGTGAGCACACACCGGAACCGAACGTTCCGTTAACTGTTTTACGGTATCAATCAACCATTCACCACCTTCCAATTTGACCATGTTGGCACCGGCGCGCATTAATTTGGCCGCTTCTTGGCAAGCTTGCTCTGGGGTGGCGTAACTCATAAATGGCATATCCGCCACCAGTAAGCTTTGTTTGTTTCCGGCGCGCACGCAGCGGGTGTGGTAAGCAATCTCATCCACGGTGACGGGCAAAGTAGAATCTTCACCTTGTAAAACCATTCCCAGTGAATCACCCACTAATAATAACGGCATTTGTTGTTGTTCAAAAAGTTGAGCAAAACTGGCGTCATAAGCGGTTGAAGTGGCAAATTTAATCCCTTCTTGCTTCCACTTAATCAGAGTATGAATGGAGACTTTTTTCATTATTGTATCCTTACATGAAGTTGGCTGAGCCGTTTACCTGAGCTCAATATAAGCTTTATCAAATTATTCTTGTTTTACCAAGCGCAAACTTGATCCAAGATTTCGTCGCATCAAAGATCCGCTTTTCAAATAGTTAGCCTTGCCAAATATTCAAGCCATTACGATCCACTTGTGGCAATAATTTTGCTAACTCTGTGCCATCAGGAAGGTGTAAGTCGGGCGCAATTTCAAATAATGGATAAAGTACAAACTCGCGTATTTTCATACCGTAATGCGGCACGGTGAGACGTGGGGTATCAATGGTTTGATTAGCATACAGGAGTATATCGAGATCGAGACTACGAGGCCCCCAACGTTCTTCTTTACGCACTCGGCCTTGTTGTTGCTCGATAGCTTGGGTGCAATCGAGCAAGTCTAATGGCGACAATCTAGTACGAACTTGCGCGACGGCGTTAATGTAGTCTGGTTGGTTTTGTGGCCCCATCGGCGTGCTGGAATATAACGATGAACAGGCCACTAACTCGAGATCTGGGTGTTGTTTTAGCGCTTCAATGGCCAGTTTGGCTTGCGCGACAGGATCGGCAAGGTTGCTGCCAATGGCAATATAAACTGTAACATCCGATCCTGACGTTATCATTCTGATGCAGCCGGTTTGGCGCTTGGTTTACGCTTAGCGTAAGTGCGCTTTTTACGACGACCAGAAGGTTGTGAATGACCCAGTGATTGCACCATATTTTGGCGATGCACCACTGGCGCGTCTTGGAATTCGTGCCACCATTGGGCGAGTTCCTCGACTTGACCACCTTCGACCGCGCCACGCATTTCTAGCATATCAAAGCCGGCGCGGAACTTATTTAGCTCAAGCATCTGGAATGCACGCTTACCAGTACGACGAGTTAAGCGTAATTGCAGTTGCCAAATATCGCGTACCGTTGCGGTGTGGCGACGTGGAATGGCTAAGCTTTTTACTTGCTCATCCATAATATGATTGCCAGCGGCCATGATCGCATCGTAATAGCTCAGCGATTTTTCATGCATCAGCTTTTCAGCTTCAGCTTGCAATGGATACCATAAGAAAGCGGCAAACATGAAAGCAGGATTGATCCGTTTACCACTATTGATGCGTTTATCGGTCGAGCGTAATACGGTTTCAACCATTTGCTCTACTTTCGAGGAATTATCGTCAGTAAAGTGACGCGCGACACTTGGGAATAAGGTGCCAAACAGTTGATATTCACGCAGCAGTTTATAAGTGGCTAAACCTTGTCCGGCTTGCAGCAGCTTTAAGGACTCTTCAAATAAGCGCGCGGAAGGCACTTCCGATAATAGCGGCGCTAACTCGGTAATAGGTTGCGCGGTTTTATCGGCAATGGTCATATCCAGTTTTGCCGCAAAGCGAATGGCGCGGATCATACGAACTGGATCTTCGCGATAACGAGTTTCCGGATCGCCAATCATACGAATAATGCCGTCGTTTAAATCTTGGATGCCGTTAGCGTGATCGTGAATACTGAAATCGGCAATGTTGTAATACATGGCATTAATGGTGAAATCACGACGTTCGGCGTCTTCTACCACTGTGCCGTATACGTTATCGCGCAACAACATGCCTTCTTTTGATTGGGCAGATTGATTTTTTTCTGGCTCTTGATGGTGGCCACGGAAGGTCGCAACCTCAATGATCTCACGACCAAACATGATATGAGCCAAACGAAAGCGGCGACCAATCAAGCGACAGTTGCGAAATAAGTCTTTAATTTGTTCTGGAGTGGCATTGGTGGCGATATCAAAATCTTTTGGCTCTTTGCCTAATAAAATATCACGCACACCACCGCCGACCAAGAAGGCATCGTAGCCATGATTACTGAGTCGATACAGTACTTTAAGTGCACTGTCGCTAATATGTGAGCGAGAAATTGGGTGCTCTGGGCGAGTAATAATGTTCAGCTTAATTTCTCCATTAGAGTCATGTTCGTTGTGTTCGGTTGACGCAAAAAGCTTACGACATAACTTAACTGCTTGAGTAAAGATAACTCACCTCGGTTGTATTTGTTGTGATACCAATTCTATTCAACAACCCTTAAAGCTGAAACTCTTGCTTCGATTTAAGGATAAAATTTTGCCATATAATAGCTCAGCTTGGATGATTTTAGAATGGGCAAGGTGCAGACAGTGTGCTTGGCAACTGGCTTAACGCCCAATGCTGGCAACCCCAAGCTAACATCTGTTCTATATTAGCCGATTGAAAGTCATCTGGCAGGGAAAACCCAAGAAATTGCATTGCCAATATAATGACAGGTTTCGGGTTGGCTAAATCCACCGCAGGGGCATGATTTTGTTTGGATAATTTATCGCCATGGGCATTGATTGCTAACGGTAAATGTAAGTATTTCACTTCGGGGTGATTGAGGTAACGATACAGATTAATTTGGCGTCCGGTGGGCTCAATTAAATCAGCGCCACGCACCACTTCAGTGATCCCTTGCGCGATATCGTCTAACACCACCGCAAGATTATAAGCAAACAAACCATCTCGGCGTTTAATAATAAAGTCTTCTTGCGCCAGATCGGTTGGAATATCAATGATGCCGTGTTTTTGATCGACAAATTGAGTGACTGGGGTATCAATCACTAATCGCACTGAGCAATCCGTAGCGGGTAAGTTTTTATCTCGGCAATGACCTAAATAGAAACCGCCATCTTGTTTAATTTGTTTGCGACTGCATTGGCAATAATAACCTAAGCCGCTGTCGAGCCAATCATCAATTTGTTGCTGATAAATAGGGTGGCGTTGACTTTGATAGATGACATCTTGATCCCAATGCAGGCCATAACTCTCCAAGGTTTTTAAGATCAAACTTGCTGCGCCCGCCATTTCACGTGGAGGATCGAGATCTTCGATACGAACCAACCATTGGCCATGTTGTGATTTCGCTTGAAAATAGCTACCAAGAGCGGCAACCATAGAACCAAAATGCAGTGGTCCAGAAGGGGAAGGGGCAAAGCGACCGATATACTGAGTCATAGAGATGAGATTTGGTCTAAGGATTATTTGATGAGGCTTATTAATGGGTGACGATTGATTGGCGAAAGCTTAAAACGCTTCGAGAGCCGAGAGGGAATAAATTCAACCCTCGGTTCTCGAAATGCAGCGTGAGCTTATACCAATCAAAGTAACAGGTATTAGCCTTGCATTTGCTTCTCTTTTAGCTCTGCGAGTGTCTTACAGTCGATACAAAGATCGGCAGTTGGACGAGCTTCAAGACGGCGAATACCAATCTCGATACCACAAGAATCACAGAAGCCAAAATCGTCATCTTCAATTTTCATTAAAGTTTTTTCGATTTTTTTGATTAGGCGACGTTCACGATCTCGGTTACGAAGTTCTAAGCTAAACTCTTCTTCTTGAGAAGCACGATCAACAGGATCTGGAAAGTTTGAAGCTTCATCTTTCATGTGAGTCATAGTGCGGTTCACTTCGGTATGAAGTTGGTCACGCCATGCTCGTAAAATTTTTCTGAAGTGGTCCATTTGCTCTGGTGACATGTACTCTTCACCAGCTTGCTCTTGATATGGTCCAACACCCGCAATAGCTAGAATGCCTAGCGATTTTTTAATAGTTGATTCTGGCATACAGCGCTCCTACTTGCTCTTCATTAATCAATGGCTGACTAATTTAGGGCGGTACATATAGCAGAAAGCGATCGGCTTGGCAAACATATCTTTAATTGAATGTGAGTTCTGTTAAGTGAAATGCAGCCGTTTGATGCAATATTCATCAAACATCAATGAATTCAATCTTAGATGTTAAATTCATCGCATTGGCTGATATATCTGCTTTATAGCACAGTACTTCAACGCCTAACGCTTTCGCTTGGGTTAATAATTGTGAATAGTCGGCATCAATATGGTAGGCGGCTGAGACTTTTTCAATGCCAGTATGCAAAACCGCAAATAACAGAATGGCTCGCTGACCCGATCCCACTACTTGGATTAATTCGCGTAAATGTTTTTGTCCGCGAGTGGTGACTGCATCAGGAAAATACCCTTGGCCTGAATCGGTATCCGTTTGATCTAATAGCGTGACGCTTTTGACTTCAATATAGCAATTAGGCCGATCGCTGGCGGTTAGCATCACATCAATTCTGCTGTTTTCTGTGCCATATTTCACTTCGGTTTTGAGTTCGTTATAACCGCTTAGCTCGTCAATAACGCCATTTTCTATCGCTTCAACTACTAATGCATTGGCGCGAATGGTGTTGACACAAATATGATGATCTTGTGGATCGACCGAGATCTCCCAACTATTGGGATATTTGCGTTTGAGGTTACTTGAGGTTGAATACCAAACTTGATTGCCGGGTTCTGCGCATCCGGTCATGGCGCCGGTATTGGCACAATGTATGGTTCTTTGTTCACCATTGGGTAAGGTGACATCGGTTAAAAAACGCTTATAACGCTGAATTAATGTCGCAGGTTGTAGCGGCGGAGTAAACTTCATCGGGCATCCAGAGTATTATTTGGGTAGAATCACTGCGATTTATCATGACATAAGGGTTTTACATTGTCACAGCTGCCTGCTAATCCGCCATCAAATGCCACCTTGCCGAGCGCTTCATTACCGATCATTGAAGTAATGCCTGCGCTATTACAAGCGATCGGTTCAAGCGAGCAAGTGATCTTAAAAGCGGCGCCAGGAGCGGGGAAGTCGACTCACCTGCCACTGTGCTTATTGCAGCAACAAGTCGGTGATGTGGCGCACTTGAGTGGTAAAATCATTATGATGGAGCCGCGACGATTAGCAGCGCGTAATATTGCGCATTATTTGGCTAAACAGCTTGGCGAAAGTGTTGGTGAAACGGTCGGTTACCGCATTAAAGGCGATTCTAAAGTCAGCGCCAAGACTCGGCTTGAGATTGTCACCGAAGGGGTAATGACCAAGATGATCCAATCCGATCCCGAGCTAAGCGGCATTGATCTGATTATTTTTGATGAATTCCATGAGCGTAGCATTCACGCCGATACCGCTTTGGCCTTTGGCTTGGAAGTGCAACAGGCATTGCGCGACGATCTTAAGATCTTGGTGATGTCCGCCACGCTCGACCAACAAGCTTTGTGTACCTTATTGCCCGATGCGCAATATATTGAATCACAAGGGCGTGGTTACCCGATTGAATACCATTATTCGCCATTAAAACCCAATGAATACCTAGTGCCACGTTTAGCTCAGTTGATCCCGCGTTGGATGGCGCAACAATCGGGCTCTATGTTGGTATTTCTGCCCGGTGTGGGCGATATTGTGCGGTTGCAACAAGCCTTAGTACAGCAAAAACAACACCATGCCAATTTAAATAATATCGATATTTGTCCTTTATACGGTCAACTTGATCATCAAGCGCAGCAAATGGCGATCCAACCGAGCATGAGAGGACGACGGAAGATCTGTTTGGCCACCAATATTGCCGAAACCAGCTTAACCATTGAAGGGATCCGTATGGTGATCGACTCTGGTCTTGAGCGCAGTGCTAAGTTTGATCCTAAAACCGGTATTACCAAGCTCGATCAACACATGATCGCGCAATCTTCGGCCGAGCAGCGCGCCGGACGAGCAGGGCGTTTAGAAGCGGGGATCTGCATTCGCTTATACAGCCAAGAAATGTTGCAACAACAAGTGAAAGTGCCGTTACCCGAAATTCTGCGCAGTGACTTAACCTCATTGCAAATGGAGCTTATTCAATGGGGTGCCTTGCAAGCCGATGAGCTGATGTGGTTGGATAATCCGCCGCAATCCAATTTATCTCAAGCCAAAGATTTACTGCAAACCTTAGGTTTACTCGATGTTAACGGGCAGTTGACCTCAATGGCCAAACTTAGCCAAGGGTTAGGTGTTGAACCAAGACTTGCCGCGATGATATTAAAGGCGCAAGCTTTAGGCGCTAAAACGGTGTCGGCAGCGATTGCGCTGGTGGCGTTATTAGAAGAGCCTGAAAAATCGGTACTTGATATCAGCCACAGTTTGCATCGTTGGCAGCAAAAATCGCACCCTAAAACGGTGCGTCTAAACCAACGTAGCCAACAACTGGCGAGTAAAATCAAGCAATTAAACATAAGTGCATTCAATAGTCAGTTTTCAGTGTCATCGGTCGATGCAGGATTATTTGGCGTCTGTGCAGCCATCGCGTTTCCCGATAGAATTGCGATGCAACGCGCCGGCTCGTTAGGTGAGTATATTCTGGCAAATGGTCATGGCGCCTCCATGCCAGAGCATGATGGATTAGCAGCAGAAGCGATGATTGTCGCGATAGATGTGATGCGTACCGTGGCAAATAAATTTTCGCCTGCCAGCGCGGTTAACAGCCAAATTTTTACTGCGGTTAGCATTGATGTGCGCGAAATACAAAACGAGTTACCGCATTTGATTCAAGCGAAAACTCAAGTGCAATGGGATGATAGTAAAGGTAAAATCATTGCCGAACAGCAGCAACGGATCGGTCAACTGGTATTAGAACGTCGCCGCTTGCCAAAACCGGAGCCAGAACTTATCACCTCGGCATTATTGGATTATATTCGCCGCAAAGGGTTGTCGGCGCTGCCTTGGAATGACAGCAGTAATAATTTATTACACCGCATGCGCAATGGGCGAGATTGGTTACCCAATGAAGCATGGCCATTATTAGACGATAGCGATCTTTTAGCACAACTCGAACATTGGCTGGCACCGTACATGCTAAACATAGAAACGGTCGCGCAATTAAAAAAGGTCAATCTAACCCAAGCCTTGTTGGCCTATTTAGCGTGGCCATTAAATAAATCTATCGATGAATGGTTGCCGACCCATTACACTTTGCCAACCGGAAATCGTAAAGCGATCCGCTATCAAGATAAGTCGCAGCCGGTGTTGTCGGTGCGAATGCAAGAAATGTTTGGTGAGTCGGATTCACCGTTGATCGCCCAAGGGCAAAAAAAGTTGGTGTTAGAGTTACTCTCACCGGCGCAAAGGCCATTACAAATCACGCAAGATTTAGCCGGTTTTTGGCAAGGCTCCTACAAAGAAGTGCAAAGAGAAATGAAAGGTCGATACCCAAAGCATGTGTGGCCAGATAACCCTGCAACACATGAGGCGACAGCGAAAACCAAGCGCAATTTTAACAAATAAAATAAAGGCATTAGATTGACGACTCCAAAAAAAAGCACCACCACAACCGCTAAGCGAAAAAGCAAAACCACGACTTCAACGCGTAAAGCGGGGCCGGCGCGTGGGCGTAAAACCAAGCCGAAGAAGCCGAAAAAAACCTTACTCAAAAAGTTATGGAGTATTGGTTGGAAGCTCGGTTTGGTGTTTATTGCATTTATGGTGGCAGCCGGTTTTTATTTTAATAATGTGGTGACCCAACGCTTTTCTGGTCAGCTATTTGAACTGCCTACCGTCGTGTACGCGCGAGTCTTAAATTTAGCGCCCGGCACTGAAATTTCGGTAGCCAAATTACGCCAAGAATTGGATGTATTGAATTACCGCAAAGTCGCCAACCCAATGCGGGAAGGGGAGTATTCGGCCTCATCAACCAAAATTGAGTTGATCCGCCGTCCGTTTGATTTTGAAAATGGCCCAGAGCCGGCGCGTCATGTGATGCTGTATTTCAAAGGCAATGAACTGAGCCGTATTCAATCATTAGACTCTAAAGCTGATCTAGGATTTTTACGTATCGAGCCTAAGATGCTGGGCATGCTCGAAGCAAAAAAATCTGAAACACGCTTATTTTTAAAGCGAGAGCAATTCCCTGAAGCGATGGTGCAAGCACTGCTTTCGACTGAGGACCGGAATTTTTACCATCACGGCGGTGTTTCACCCGTGGCGATTGCGCGTGCGTTTGTGGTGAATCTTAAAGCCGGTCGCGCAGTACAAGGAGGAAGTACTTTAACTCAACAGTTGGCTAAAAACTTATTCTTCAGCAGTGAAAAAACCTTCTGGCGTAAATTTAAAGAAGCCTATATTGCGATGATCTTAGATCATCGTTTTAGCAAAGATCGCATTTTAGAAGCCTATTTGAATGAGGTGTATTTAGGGCAAAATGGCGGCGAAGCGATCCACGGTTTTGCGTTAGCATCGCGCTATTACTTTGGCCAACCGTTGCAAGAATTGCGCATCGATCAGCTGGCGATGTTAGTTGGTATGGTGAAAGGACCATCGTATTACAATCCTGTTCGTCGCCCTGAACTGACTCAAGAACGCCGTGATTTGGTGCTTGAATTGATGATGCGTCAAAATATTTTAAGCCCAACTCAATATAATGACGCCGCCACTCGTCCGTTGGATCTGCAAAAAAATCCGCATCTTGGTCGTCGTCAGCCAGCCTATTTTGAGCAACTGCAAATTGAGCTAAAAGATAAAGTGGGTGATAAATTTAAAGCTGATACTGGTTTGCGTTTATTCACCACTCTTGATCCTGTTTCGCAAAGCTACCTAGAAGCGTCGGTGAAGCGCACATTGCCAAAACTGGAAAAACGTTCAGGTAAAGGTTTAGAAACCGCCGTAGTCGCGGTGGATCGTCAAACCGGAGAGATCCGCGCCATGGTGGGTGGACGTCAAGCGGGTTACGATGGCTTTAACCGCGCATTAAGTGCCAGCCGACAAATTGGCTCGTTGGCAAAACCGTCTGTTTACCTCACCGCATTAGAGCAAACCGATAAGTACAATTTAGCCACCACCTTGCCTGATAGGCCGATCACGCTGACCAATAAACAAGGCAAAAAATGGTCACCGAAAAACTACGACCGAAAATTCCGTGGTGAAGTGCCTTTGTATCAAGCGATGGCCAAATCGTTAAATGTGCCAACCGTGAACTTAGGCATGCAAGTTGGTATTCCTGCTGTGATGGATACTTTAGAAAAACTCGGCGTAGATAGACAAGAGATCCGTCCGGTTCCATCTATGTTTTTAGGTTCATATTCACTTACGCCATATCAAGTGGCGCAAATGTTCCAGACCATTACCAACTCAGGCAAACGTGCGCGCTTAACCGCGTTGCGTAATGTGACCGATGTGGATGGCAATGTGTTGTATCAAAGCGTGCCTAAAGCCTCGCAACAGGTGCCGCAACAAGCCGCTTGGCTCACTACCTACATTATGAAGCGAGTGGTGAGTGAAGGCACCAGTCGTTACCTGCAATCGAAATATGGTTGGGCAACGCTGGCGGCCAAAACCGGCACCAGTAACGATCTACGTGACAGTTGGTTTGTCGGGGTTGATGGGCGAGAAGTGGTGACCATTTGGACCGGGCGTGATGATAACAAGCCGACTAAATTAACCGGTGCCAGTGGTTCACTGCGTATTTATGCCGATTACTTATCACAACGTGCCCCAGAAAAACTGACCTTGCCGTGGCCTAAAAACATTGCCACTGATCACTTTGATGCCACTTCCGCTGGGGGTTATGAGCAAGATTGTTCTGGTAATATTGATTTGCCGATGTGGGATAAAAATGGTGAGATAAAAGATAAGTGTAACAATAGTCCGAAACGTTGGATTAAAGATTTGTTTAGCCTCTAAAAAAAGCAAATTAAAGTCAGTTAAATAGAGGCAAAAACATCCGGTTATGATTTAATGAGATGTTCAAGGTTGAATGACAAAGATAAGGATTATCGATTGAAACAGCGTCTTATTGACTATGCCTGGTGTTTATTGCCTATGTTGTTATTTAGCATAAGCACAGCATCGAATGCCGAAGAAATAATGGCAGATGGCCAGTCTCGCCCTACTATTGCAGTGGTGTTGGCGGGAGGCGGAGCTAAAGGCGCAGCGCATATTGGGGTGTTGAAAGCCTTAGAGGAAATGCGTATTCCGGTTGATATTGTTACCGGTACCAGTATGGGGTCGTATGTAGGCGGTCTTTATGCGCTAGGCATGGATGCGGATGAAATAGAAAAAACCTTATATGAAATTGACTGGAACTCCGGTTACCACGACCGAGTTGAGCGTAGTGAGCGGCGCATACGTGATAAAGTGTATGATGATCGTTACCAACTGCACACCGATCTTGGTTTGCGCTGGATTGGGGTTCAAGTGCCTAAAGGGGTAGTGCAAGGGCAAAATATGCTGCACATCCTGCGTCAAAGCACCAAAAATATTCCTGCATTTCGATCTTTTGATGATCTTCCTATTCACTATCGAGCAGTCGCCACCGATATCCTCGCCCTTAAACCTGTGGTACTAAAAGATGGTGAAATCGTGGATGCCATGATGGCCAGTATGTCGGTGCCAGGCGCACTCCCTCCGTATAAATATCGAGGTATGCTGCTGGTGGATGGCGGTGTGACCAATAATATGCCAGTCGATATTGCGCGAGAAATGGGCGCTGATATTATTATTGCGGTCGATATTAGTACCGATTATCTCACCGGAGACCAATTAACCACTTTTTTGACTGTCGGCAATCAACTCTCTAATTATTTGGTCCGTCGCAGCACTCAAGAGCAAAGTGAAAAACTGCATGATACGGATGTTTTACTTAAACCTCATGTGGGTAACATGTCGACCACCGATTTTGCTGAAATGCCAGAGGCGTTAAAGCAGGGCTATCAAGTAGCCGAACAAAATAAAAAAATCTTACAAGCCTACTCAATTCCAGAGTTAGATTATCTTGCTTATCAAAATAAAAAAAATGCCATTCGAGAAAAAATCCATAGCGGTTCGGATTTACAACTGGCGAAAGTGAATATCATCAATAACAGCCACTATAATGAAAAATTACTGCGTCATCGTTTAGATATTGAAGCAGGTGAAACCTATACCAGTGATGAGATAGAGACCAAAGTGCGGGATTTATATGCTTTAGACCGGTTTGAACGTATCTCGTATCAATATACCGAAACCGAAGATGGTAAAGCGGACCTCACGATTGATGTTAATGAAAAAGAATGGGGGCCTAATTATTTAGACTTTCGTTTCTCATTAGAAGATAACTTTAAAAACTCGAGTAAATATTCGATTGGTTTAACCAGCAACTTTACTGATCTTAGCGATGATGGTGCGGAACTCAGAACCAACTTTGAAATAGGAACGGATAAGCTTATCGGGTTTGAGTTGTATGTCCCGATGTCTTATAACCAGAATTTCTTCACCTCGTTTTCTGGCAGTTATAGCGATGAAAAATCGAGTATATTTATACCTAAAAACTCCCTCAACTCTAATTCTATCGATACGTCGACCAGTTTGTCTGATACTGAAAACTCATTACCAGTGGATTACATTCGCTGGGTTGGGGACATTGCACTCGGTTTTCAACCAACCTTATGGCAAGAGTTTCGAGTTGGGATCCGCTACACCGATGGCAACACATCGATTACCGGTCTGCCTGCTGCTGGAGATTATGATTATACTCGCCAAGGTGCGTATGTACGTTATCGTTTTGACACCTTAAATGATGTCAATTTTCCAACTAAAGGCTATTACGCGGATTTGCAGTATTTGTTGTCGCAAGATGAAACCGAAGATAGTGGGAATACCAGTAAAGATATCGTATCAGAAATTTCAGCCAAATTGATGGTGGCTGAACATTATAAAAAGCATTCATTAGTCGCTCAGGTGGAATATGAGACCATTGATAGCCGTCATGCGATAGTTCCTATTGCGCCGCGTGAACTCGGTGGTTTTCTTAATTTATCTGGCCTGCCTAAAGACAGTTTAACGGGCAGCAATAAAGCCTTTAGCAGTTTGGTTTATCGCTATAAATGGTTTGAGAATGATTTTGGTTTATTCCAATCGCCAGTTTATTTAGGTGCTTCATTAGAATATGGTGGTGTTTGGGTCGATCCTAATAAAAAACTTGATACCGATTCTATGTATTTTGCCGGCTCGCTCTTTACTGGCATTGATTCGCCTGTAGGGCCAATAATGTTAGCTTATGGACAAACAGAGCAAGGGTTCGAGTCCGTATATCTAATTGTTGGTTCTTCTTTTTGATAAAGGCGAATGCATGCGGATACATAAGGGTATACATAGGCAACTAAGATCGCCATAGTCGATATTGGCTAAATTTCAGTAAATTAGTTCCGATTTTGCAAGCGTGGTCAAACTCGCTGGATTTTAATGCTTCGTTAAATTTGTTATTATATTGTACAAAATATGGGCTCTATGTCGTATTTGAGTATGCATAATTAATCTTATTTTATTCATACTAAGTCGATAGGAAGTCAATTTCCAAGGATGTTCCCCTTCAATACACTCTAGAGAAAGGGCGAACCGCAATGAGAGGAAGAAGTCGTGCTTGAAGCTTACCGTAAACACGTCGAAGAGCGTGCTGCTGAAGGAATTGTCGCAAAACCTTTAGACGCAGAGCAGGTTGCTGCTCTGGTAGAATTGCTAAAAAATCCACCTCAAGGTGAAGAAAGCGTTCTTATCGATTTACTTGAAAACCGCATCCCACCAGGGGTAGATGAAGCGGCTTATGTTAAAGCTGGTTTTCTAACCGCTGTCGCCAAAGATGAAGCGCAATCGCCATTAATTAGCCGTGAAAAAGCGGCCGAACTGCTTGGCACCATGCAAGGCGGTTATAACATTGAACCCTTAATCAGCTTTTTAGACGATGATTTGCTTGCGCCGATCGCGGTTGAAGCCCTGTCTCATACTTTGTTGATGTTCGATTCTTTCCATGATGTTGAAGAAAAAGCCAAAGCGGGTAACGCTTCTGCGCAACAAGTTCTTCAAGCTTGGGCAGATGCAGATTGGTTCTTGAAAAAACCACAAACTGCTGACAAAGTGACATTAACCGTATTTAAAGTGACTGGCGAAACCAATACCGATGATCTGTCTCCTGCACCGGATGCATGGTCTCGTCCAGACATTCCATTACATGCTCTTGCGATGCTGAAAAATGCCCGCGAAGGTATCGAACCTGATCAAGCGGGCGAAATTGGCCCAATCAAACAAATTGAAGCGCTAAAAGAAAAAGGCCACCAATTAGTTTACGTTGGTGATGTTGTCGGTACCGGTTCTTCGCGTAAATCGGCGACTAACTCAGTGCTTTGGTTAATGGGGGATGATATTCCTTATGTGCCAAATAAACGTGCGGGTGGTTTCTGTCTTGGCGGTAAAATTGCACCGATCTTCTTTAATACCATGGAAGATGCTGGCGCGCTGCCGATTGAGCTTGATGTGTCTAAAATGGACATGGGTGATGTGATTGATATTTATCCGCACGACGGAAAAGTATGCAAACATGGCACTGATGAAGTGATTTCAACCTTTAAACTAAAAACCGATGTGCTTTATGATGAAGTGCGTGCCGGTGGACGTATTCCGTTGATCATTGGCCGCGGCTTAACCGATCGTGCGCGTACCGCATTAGATCTAGAGCCTTCTAAAGTCTTCCGTCGCCCAGTACCGGTAGCCGATTCAGGCAAAGGCTTTACCTTAGCGCAAAAAATGGTGGGTAAAGCATGTGGCGTAGCCGGTGTTCGCCCAGATACTTACTGTGAACCGAAAATGACGACGGTGGGCTCGCAAGATACTACTGGCCCTATGACGCGTGATGAACTTAAAGACTTAGCTTGTCTTGGTTTCTCAGCTGATTTAACCATGCAGTCGTTCTGTCATACTTCGGCTTACCCAAAACCTATTGATGTGAATACTCACCATACGCTACCTGATTTCATTATGAACCGTGGCGGCGTCGCACTGCGCCCTGGCGATGGTATCATTCACTCTTGGTTAAACCGTATGCTTCTGCCTGATACCGTTGGTACGGGTGGTGATTCGCATACACGTTTCCCATTAGGGATTTCATTCCCCGCTGGTTCTGGTTTAGTGGCCTTTGCTGCTGCGACTGGCGTTATGCCATTGGATATGCCGGAATCTATTTTGGTGCGCTTTAAAGGCGACATGCAACCGGGTATCACCTTGCGTGATTTGGTACATGCCATTCCTTATGTGGCGATCCAAAAAGGGCTATTAACCGTTGCTAAAGCGGGCAAAGTGAATGAGTTCTCTGGTCGTATTCTTGAGATCGAAGGTCTTGAGCATTTAACCATTGAGCAAGCGTTTGAATTATCCGATGCATCGGCTGAGCGTTCAGCAGCAGGTTGTACGGTTAAGTTATCGGAAGAGTCGATTGCTGAATACTTAAACTCGAACGTTGTAATGCTAAAATGGATGATCTCGGAAGGTTACGGCGATCGTCGTACTATCGAGCGCCGTATTAAAGCAATGGAAGAGTGGCTAGCCAACCCTGAGCTAATGAGCGCAGATAAAGACGCTGAATATGCTCATGTGATTGAGATTGATCTGGCCGATATTAAAGAGCCGGTTCTTTGTGCGCCAAACGATCCAGATGATGCGCGTTTATTGTCGGAAGTGCAGGGCACTCAAATTGATGAAGTGTTTATTGGTTCTTGCATGACTAACATCGGTCATTTCCGCGCCGCAGGTAAACTGCTAGAGAAGCACAAAGGTTCGCTTGATACGCGTCTTTGGGTTGCTCCGCCAACTAAGATGGACCGCGACCAACTCACCGAAGAAGGCTATTACGGCATCTTTGGTCGTGCTGGAGTACGTATTGAAACTCCGGGCTGTTCATTGTGTATGGGTAACCAAGCTCGAGTTGAAGACAGCGCAACGGTGATGTCGACCTCAACCCGTAACTTCCCGAACCGTTTGGGTACTGGTGCCAACGTGTATTTGGCCTCGGCTGAATTATCTGCCGTTGGTGCTATTTTAGGGCGTATTCCTACTATGGCGGAATACATGCAATATGCCGAGCAAATTAACGCCACCGCAGCCGATACTTATCGCTATTTGAACTTCCATAAAATGGCAAGCTACACCAAAAAAGCTGACACTGTGATTTTCCAAGAGCCAGCATAAGGCGCTTAGAGGTCAAGGTTTATAGAAGTTAGAAATACAAAAGCCGCTGAAATTTCAGCGGTTTTTTTTCGTTTGCCGAGAAAAGTTGGCAAACTTGTCTGCTTGCAAGACCGTAAAGTCCGCCGACTAAAGGAAAGATAATCTGAATGGCTAGGACGTTACTGGCTAACGGTAGAGTCTGAATTTCTAACTAAGTGGTACAAATTACTGTACTACTAAAATGCGGTTATCGAGAGTTTTAATCGGCAAGGATTACCAGATAGTTTTGATGATTGTAATCAACATTTCGTAAGCGTTCACCAGCACCCTATTGACAGGGCTGGTGAACGTTAAAAACCGAATACGTTTGGGTAGGGCTGTCGATTCGTCACGGCTGTGACGATTTCGGACACAACTGACCATGCTGAGAGGCCA